>JAYTYH010000597.1:0-7658 GCA_043742485.1 Rhizobacter sp. | reverse complement strand
GGTGAACGGATCGATCACGACCTCGCCCTGCGGCATGCGCACCTTGACCAGGAAATGGCCTGGGAACGAAAAACCGCTCGCCGCCAGGCCGATCGCGCTCGCGATCTCGATGTAGAGGAGCGCGAGCGTGATCGGGATGCCGCGCCGGGTGTGCAGCACCGAGTGCAGGAAGCTGTTCTTCGGGTCGTAGTAGTCGTTGACGTTGCCGGCGAAGCCAAGCTCCTGGAAAAAGAAGCGGTTCAGCAAACGCAGCCGCTGCATCGGCGCCGAGTCGACCGGGAGCCGCGAACGCAGGCGGGCGGCGAGACCGTCGACTTCGGCCAGCACGCCCTGGCAGTCGAGCATCGGATACTCGTCGTGGGCGACCGAGATGGCGGCCTCGAGCAGTGGCAGGCTGTCGTCTTCGGCCACCAGCGAGGCGAAGTATTCGAGCGCGGTGGGCGGGTGCAGCAGCAGGCGGCCGGGCATGCAGCAAGTTTAAAGGCGGTGCCGTGATCAGGCTCGGCGTGCGAAGTCGGCCGGCCGCACGCCGGCGACCCAGAGCACGCCGAAATAGGCGAGGGCCGCACCGCCCAGCGCCGCCACCAGCCAGGCAGCGCGAATCCCGTCGTGTCCGACCAGGCCGGTCCAGTCGACCAGGGTGGCAGCGGCAGCCAGCCAGGCACTCAACGCGATCGTCGCGACCGCGACCTTGAGGGCAAAGCGCGGCCAGCCGGGCTCCGGCTTGTACCAGCCGCCGCGGCGCAGGCCGATGAAGAGCCAGACGGCGTTGATCGTGGCGCCGAGGCTCACCGACAGCGCCAGCCCGGCGTGGCCGAACAGCGGCACGAAGACAACGTTCATGGCCTGCGTCAACACCAGCACGATGACGGCGATCGTGACCGGCGTGCGCATGTCCTGGCGGGCGTAGAAGCCTGGCGCCAGGATCTTTACGCCGATGATGCCGACGAGGCCGACGCCGTAGCCGCGGAGCGCTGCGGCGGTCTTGCCGACGTCGACGACGTTGAACTGGCCGTGCTGGAACAGCGTCGCGATCATGGCGTCGGGAAAGAAGACGAGCGCCGCCGCGCACGGCAGCGACAGCATCAGCGCCAGCCGCAAGCCCCAGTCGAGCAGGCCGGAGTACGAAGCCGCGTCGCCACGCCCCTGCGCCGCCGAGAGCTGCGGGATCAGCACCGAGCCGAGTGCGACGCCGAGCAGCGCGCTCGGGAACTCCATCAGCCGGTCGGCGTAGAACAGCCATGAGACGGCACCGACGCCCTGGTGCGACGCGATCTGCGTGTTGATCAGGATCGACAGCTGCGCCACCGAAACGCCGAGCAACGCCGGCGCCATCTGCCGCAGCACGAGGTGCACGCCGGGATGCGTCCAGGCGGCGCGCAACGAGCCGAAGCCGAGGCCGATGCGTGGCAGATGGCCGATTCGCAGCAGCGCTGGCACCTGCAGCGCCAGCTGCAGAACGCCACCGAGCATCACACCGGCGGCGAGCGAGTAGATCTGCGGGATGCCGGCACGGCCGAGCACCGGCGCCAGCGCCACCACGGCGACGATCATCGAGACGTTGAGCAGCACCGGTGTCGCCGCCGGGATCGCAAACCGCTTCCAGACGTTGAGGACGCCGGCCGAGAGCGAGACCAGCGAGATGAAGCCGATGTAGGGAAACATCAGCCGCGTCATGACGACGGCCTCGTCGCGGCGCTCCAGCCCCGACGCCATCATCCAGACGACGAGCGGCGCGGCGACGACGCCGATCGCGCAGGTGACGACGAGCGACCAGAACAGGATGGTCGCGACGGCGTCGATCAGGCGCTGCGTCGTCTCGTCGCCATCGGCGGCGCGGGCACGTGCCAGCGTCGGCACGAAAGCCTGTGTGAAGGCACCTTCGCCGAACAGGCGACGCAGCAGGTTCGGGATGCGAAAGGCGACGTTGAAAGCGTCGAAGGAAGCGCCGGCGCCGAACAGGGCCGAAACGACCATGATCTGGAGCAGTCCGGTGATCCGCGAGGCCAGCGTGAACAGGGAAATCGTCGACGCCGCACGCAGCAAATTCATGGGGTCGAATGCTATACTCGTCGTCTTTGCCAAAATTAGATAGAACACCGCATGGCCACCGCTACCAAAGCCAAGAAGAAGACAGCCCGCAGCGCCTCCGGTCTGAAGCGCGCCCGCCAGGACATCAAGCTCAACGCTGCAAACACCGCGATGCGTTCGCACTTCCGCACCGTCATCAAGAACGTGCAGAAGGCCGTCGATGCCGGTGACAAGGCCAAGGCCACGGAACTGTTCAAGATCGCGCAGCCGGTGATCGATTCGGTCGCCGACAAGAGGCTGTTCCACAAGAATAAGGCGGCGCGCCACAAGAGCCGCCTATCGGCCAAGGTGAAGGCCTTGGCAGTGGCCGCCTGAACGGCCCGCCTCGCTTCAGCAAAAGGCCCGCGTCGCGGGCCTTTTTCATTGGCCGATCGACCGTCGATATCAAGGCGCGACGGCGCCCTCGGACCCGTACGGGTCCTCGATGACGACGAGGTCGTTGTCCCGCGCGAAGTGCGTGACAAAGTCCCAGGCCATCGGCTCCATGTCGCGCAGCGCGGCGTCGACGATGACACCTTTGACGCCGCCCACGAAGCGCGGAACGCAGTAGGGCGAGTAGCCGATGAAGGCGGCGCGGCCACCGGCCGAACCATCGGGCCGAAAGCACGACATCGCACCGGCCAGCCGCTCGGCCCAGTCGCTTGGCCGGAAGGTCTTGCCGTCGCGCGTCAGGCCCTGGATGAAGACTAGTCTCGGCTCGGCCACGGCAAGATTGTCGCTGGCGACGGCCCTGGCTGCTGCACTGCAACAAGGCAGCGCGTCACGGGCGGTCGACCTTTAGAATCCGCCCTCCTTCGCATTGGTGGAGCGACCCCCATGAACGCGCCCGAAAGGCTTCCTGCCGCCCCGGCCTCCCAGACCGACCCCGCCATGGCGGAGCCGCACGTGATGAAGACCTACGGCCGATTGCCGATCGCGCTGGCCCATGGCGAAGGCTGCTGGCTCTGGGACACGAACGGCAAGAAATACCTCGACGGGCTCGCCGGCATCGCCGTCAACACGCTCGGGCACAACCACCCGAAGCTGGTGCCAGCCCTGCACGACCAGATCGCCAAGATCATCCACAGCTCGAACTACTACCTGGTGCCGCTGCAGGAGCAATTGGCCGCGAGGCTGTGCGAGCTGTCGGGGATGACGAACGTCTTCTTCTGCAATTCGGGTCTGGAGGCAAACGAGGCGGCGCTGAAGATCGCGCGCAAGTTCGGCCACGACAAAGGCATCGACCGCCCCGAGATCGTGGTCTATGAAGCGGCCTTCCACGGCCGCTCGATCGCGACGCTTTCAGCTACCGGCAACCCCAAGGTGCAGGCCGGCTTTGGCCCGCTCGTCGAGGGCTTCGTGCGGGTGCCGCTGAACGACTTGAAGGCGATCGAAGAGGTGGCCCGGACGCGACCGAACGTGGTCGCGGTGTTCCTCGAGGTGATTCAGGGCGAAGGCGGCATCCGGCCGGCGACGACAGCCTATCTGCAGGAAGTGCGCCGCATCTGCGACGAGCACGGCTGGCTGCTCATGCTCGACGAAGTGCAGTGCGACATGGGCCGCACCGGCAAGTGGTTCGCGCATCAGTGGGCCGGCATCCGGCCCGACGTGATGCCGCTCGCCAAGGGCCTCGGTTCGGGCGTGCCGATCGGCGCCGTCGTCTGCGGACCGCGCGCTGCCAACGTCATGGGTCCGGGCAACCACGGCACCACCTTCGGCGGCAATCCGCTGGCGATGCGCGCCGGCGTCGAGACGCTGCGCATCATGGAAGAAGACGGCCTGTTGAAGAACGCCGAAGTGGTCGGCGGCTTCCTCAAGTCGGAACTGCAGCGCGAGCTCGCCAGCGTGGCCGGCATCGTCGAGATTCGCGGCCAGGGCATGATTCTGGGCATCGAGCTCGACCGCCCGTGCGGCGTGTTGCTCGGCCGCGCCGCCGAGGCCGGCCTGATGATCAGCGTCACCGCGGACCGCGTCGTGCGGCTGCTGCCGCCGCTCATTTTCGGCCGTGCCGAGGTGGCGCAGCTCACAGCCATCCTGTGCCCGCTGATCCGGAGCTTTCTGGCCGAACCGGCCGCTGCCTGATCGCCATCGCCTGAACGTTGATCTGCGCATGAAACCCGGTATGACCCTCGGCAAGCACTTCCTGCAGATCCGGGACTTTCGCGCCGAGGAATACGCCTACCTGTTCGAGCGCGCGGCCGAAATCAAGAAGCGCTTCAAGAACTACGAGAAGTACACGCCCCTCGTCGACCGAACGCTGGCGATGATTTTCGAAAAGGCCTCGACGCGAACGCGCGTCAGCTTCGAGGCCGGCATGTACCAGATGGGCGGTTCGGTCGTGCACCTGACCACCGGCGATACCCATCTCGGCCGTGCCGAGCCGGTGGAAGACACCGCCAAGGTGATCAGCCGGATGGTCGACATCGTGATGATCCGCACCTACGAGCAGGCCAAGCTCGAAACCTTCGCCGCCAACTCGCGCGTTCCGGTCATCAACGGGCTGACCAACGAATACCACCCGTGCCAGATCCTGGCCGACGTGTTCACCTGCATCGAGCAGCGCGGCAGCATGGCGGGCAAGGTCGTGGCCTGGGTCGGCGACGGCAACAACATGGCCGCGACTTGGCTGCAGGCCGCCGACATCCTCGGTTTCAAGCTGCACATCAGCACGCCGGGCGGCTACGAGATCGACGCTGCCGCGGCCGGCGTCGTGCGCGACGACTGCTTCGCCACCTTCCGCGACCCGCTCGACGCCTGCCGCGGCGCCGACGTCGTCACCACCGACGTCTGGACCAGCATGGGCTACGAAGCCGAAAACGCCGAGCGCAAGAAAGCGTTTGCCGATTGGTGCGTCGATCGCGAGATGATGGCCGCGGCCCGACCCGACGCGCTCTTCATGCACTGCCTGCCGGCGCATCGCGGCGAGGAGGTCGAGGCCGAGGTCATCGACGGTCCGCAGTCGGTGGTGTGGGACGAGGCCGAGAACCGCATGCACGTCCAGAAGGCGCTCATGGAATATCTCCTGCTGGGACGGATCGGCTGACGGGCATCGCCCACGTCACCATCGCTACGCCGGCGCAGGCGATCGCCATGCCGGCCCACATCAGCGGCGTCGGTGCCACGCCGAAGACGCCCCATTCGGCGAGCGCCGCAACCGGCGGCGTCAGGTAGAGCAGGCTCGTGACTCCGGTCGCCTGGCCGCGCCGGAGCAGCAGGTGGAAGATGCTGTAGGCGCCGATCGAGGCGAGCACGACGTGGTACGTGAGCGAGGCGGCGATCTGGCGATTGAACGTGATGTCGAAGCCCTCGACCGCAGCGCCGAGCGGCAGCATCACGATCGCGGTCGCGGCGAAGTGGATGCAGACGGCCGAGCGCAGGTCGCTGGCGGCGCAGAACTGGCGCTGGTACAGCGTGCCGGCGGTGACGCAGGCCAGCGCCCAAGCCACCGCGAGCAGGCTGGCGACGGAGATGGCGCCGTCTTCAAGCCGGTCGCCGACGACCAGCGCGACGCCGGCCAGGCCGATGGCGACGCCGAGAATCTGCCGCGGCCGCAAGCTCTCGTGCAGCCAGCGCGACATCACCACCGCCGTGACCAGCGGCTGCAACGCCAGCACCAGCGCGGTGACGCCGGCCGAGAGGCCCCAGCGCTGCGCGTAGTGGCTGCCACCGAGATAGCCGGCATGGCTGAGCAGGCCTGCGATGGCGACGTGGGCCCATTGCGAGCGGGTCGTCGGCCAGCGTGCGCGCAGGCCGAAGGCGAGCATCGCGACCACGAAGGCGATGGCGTAGCGGACGCCGATGTAGGTGAACGGCGCTGCGTACTGCAGCGCGATGCGCGAGGCGACGAAGCCCGCCCCCCAGATCGTCACGAAGTAGGCGGCCAGCGCGATCAGCGCCGTCCGGGAGAGCGGCCTAGCGCTGGACATTTCGACGAACCGTAGCACGGGCGCGAAGGCGGGCGAGCGGTGTACGAATTAACCGACACCGCTGCCCGCGACCCGGTGCTACCGTGACGCTCGACATGACCAACACACCCTTCTCCGGCGACGCGATCGCCTCGCGCGAAGACTGCGTCGCCCGCGACCTGGCCGACCCGCTGCGGGCCTTGCGCGGTGAATTCGTGCTGTCCGACGGCCTCGTCTATCTCGATGGAAATTCGCTCGGCGCCCTGCCCCGCCGCACCGCCGCGCGCGTTGCCGACGTGGCCACGCGCGAATGGGGTGAAGGCCTCATCCGCAGCTGGAACAGCGCCGGCTGGATCGACCTAGCCCGGCGTATCGGCGACAAGATCGCGTCGCTGATCGGCGCCGGCCCGGGCGAGGTCAGCGTCGGCGACTCGACGTCGCTCAACCTCTACAAGGTGCTGAGCGCGGCCGTGGCGATGCAGAAGGCCGACGCGCCGCAGCGCCACGTGATCCTCTCCGAGCGCGGCAACTTTCCGACCGATCTCTACATGGCCGAGAGCGTCGCCGCAGCATCGGGCATGAAGCTGCAGCTGGTGCCGGCCGCCGACCTCCTGGATCACCTCACGAACGACGTCGCCGTGCTGATGCTCACGCACGTCGACTACCGCAGTGGCCGCATGCACGCCATGGCCGACACGACGCGCGCGGCCCAGGCCGCCGGCGCCCTCGTCGTCTGGGATCTCGCCCATTCGGCCGGCGCCGTACCCATCGACCTGAACGGTGCCGGCGCCGACTTCGCCGTCGGCTGCGGCTACAAGTACCTCAACGGCGGCCCCGGCGCACCGGCCTTCGTGTGGGCGAACGCGCGCCACACCGAGCGCATGGACCGTGAGCAGATGCGCCAGCCGCTCTCGGGCTGGCTCGGCCATGCCGCGCCGTTCGAGTTCGCACCCAACTACCGGCCTGCCGCCGGCATCGCCCGCTTCGTCTGCGGCACGCCGCCGGTGCTGGCGATGGCGGCGCTCGAATGCGGCGTCGACGTCTTCGCGCATGCTGACCGACTCGGCGGCATGGCCGCGCTCCGGCAGAAGTCGATCGCGTTGACGACGCTCTTCATCGACCGCATCGAGTCGCTGTGTGCCGGCCAGAACCTCGAACTGATGACGCCGCGCGAGGCCGCCGAGCGCGGCAGCCAGGTCAGCTTCGCGCATGTCGAAGGCTTCGCCGTCATGCAGGCGCTGATCGAGCGCGGTGTCATCGGCGACTTCCGCGCCGGCCACCCGGAAACCGATGGCGCCCGTGCCGACGCCTCGCTCGCCGCCGACCTGCTCCGCTTCGGCTTCACGCCGCTCTACACGCGCTTCGTCGATGCCTGGGACGCCGCCGCGCAACTGCACGATGTGCTGCGCAACGAAGCCTGGCGCGACGACCGCTTCGCGCAACGATCGGCGGTGACGTGACGAGCGAGTCCGTTCACCCCGCCGGCGAAGGCGCGGCGCCGTCCGACCCGTCCACAGCCGCCTCGGCGAAAGTCGACTTCTCGCGCGACATGAGCTATGGCGACTATCTCCATCTCGACGAGTTGCTCGGCGCCCAGCAGGTGCGTCTTGACGAGGATGCCGCCTTCTTCGGGCTCGATCACGGGCGCCGTCGTGAACGACCAGTCGTCGCGCGTCGGCAGCC
>JAYTYH010000596.1:0-6429 GCA_043742485.1 Rhizobacter sp. | reverse complement strand
GCGGCCGGCGTCGTTCGCGTCACGGCGCCGCACGGCAGTTACATCGTGCCGCCGTCGCGCGGTCTGGATCCCGCCCGGCGTCGAACATGCCGTCACCGTCATCGAAGACGCGGAATTGCTGACGCTCCACGTGCACCAGCCGCGCGGTCGATGCGGGCCGGCGCGCTCGACCGCCGAGTCGATCGGCTGGCGGACATGCCGCGTCCTCGAGGTCTCGCCGCTGCTGCTCGCGCTGGCCTGCGAGCTCGATGCCCGGCCCGACGGAGAGCCGGTGCTCGGCTTCGACGCCCTGGGGCGCGAACGTCGTCTCGCCGGCCTGCTGCTCGACGAACTGCGCCGGGCCGCGCCGGTGCGGTTGGGCGTCGACCTGCCACAGGACAAGCGCTTGCGTCATCTGTGCGAAGCGGTCATCGACGACCCGTCGCATCACGCCACGCTGGCGGCCTGGGCCAGCGACAGCGGTGCCAGCGCGCGCACGCTGCCGATGGCGAGCATCGCCGCCGAGCTCGGCTATGCCAGCGCCAGCGCTTTCACGGCGATGGTGCGGCGCTCGGTCGGGCGCCGCCAAGTCGCTTTCTGCGGCCCTGACGGGTGGCGGGCGAGCCGGCCTTCGCCCGCGGATGCATTGCGTCGCCGCGGCCGCGCAACTCGTCGTTCTGCGGCTCCGCAGGCAAGCGCGTCAGGAAGATGCCCTGAGCGCGCGCCGGCCATCGGGCCGGTGGCGCCGCGCATCGCCATGACGCCGCGCACAGGGAGATCGATCGGCGCCGGCGCCTAGACTGCGGCAGTGCCGGCCCCTTGGCCACGCCAGGAGCCTTCATGCTGACATCGCTGTTCGGAGACCTCGGTCCTCGCCACTCGAAAGCCAAGTCGCCCGACTTCGACGACACCCAGCTCGACTCCAAGGGCTTCGCCGCCACCGCGATCATGGAAAGCGTCTCGACCGACGTCAACGATCGCGGCCAGATCATCGACCGCCACCTGAGCGATCTGGTCGTCACGGGCTCGCCGGCGCAGGCGATCCGCGAACACTTCGCGGCGACCCGCGCCGATCTCGAGACGGCCTCGTCGATGATCACGCTGCTCGATCCGGTGGGCGTCTGGGCGTCGTCGGTGATCAAGGCGCTGTCGGATGCCGGCGGTCGGCCGATCGAGCGCCTGCATCTGCGCGAGAAGGCGACCCTGCGCACGATCGCGATGATCGAACGCACGACTCTCGTTCGCCGTCAGGAAGACACCCTGCGCATCTTCCACGCCGACGTGCGCGCGCCCGGTCCGGAGAATGCCGAGATCCCGGTCGCGCTCATGGAACGCAGCCAGTTGACGGCCGTGATCATCGGGCCCATGCAGCCGCACGCGATCGATGCGCTGCTGTCGTCGCTTCGCCATGCGGCCAGCCTGCCGACTTGGCGCTGCCCGCACCTTCTGTTCCAGCTGCCGCCGAACGCCGTCTGGATCAACAACAAGGTCGAGGCCATCGTGTGGCCCCACCGGCTGCGCGTTCATCTCGTCAGCGAACCGATGACCGGAGCGTCGTCGGTGTGGAACGCGATGCTCGGCATCTGGAACGACGTCAAGCTGCAGCCGGGCTGGGACCCGGCGGCGGTGTCGCCCATGCTCGGCATCAGCGACTTCCCGATCAAGGTCGGCGAGATCGGCGGCGGTGTCGCCGGCACCGCCGCGTCGGCAGCCGAGGCTTCGATGGCGGTCGCTGCAACGAGCGTGACGGCGCAGGTCACGCGTGGCGTGCTCGACGCGGCACGCGGCCGGCAGGCGCTGTCCAGCCTGCTCAAGCTCGACGGCCTGCTCGGCTGCGCCCTCGTCGACGCATCGAGCGGCCTGGTTCTCGCCCACGAGACCCGCGAGGATCAGGCGCTCGACATGGAGCTCGCCGCGGCGTCGTGCGCGAAGCTGCTCGGCAGCCATCGCGAAAGTGCGCGGCACCTGGGCCTGAGCGACCCGATCGAAGAAGTGATCACGACGGCCGGCGCGCGGCAGCTGCTGGTCCGTGCCTTGCAGCGCCACCCGGACCTGGTGCTGGTGGCGCTGCTCGAGAAGCACCGCACCAACCTCGCGCTGGCGCGTTTTCAGCTCCTCGAGGTCGAGCGCAGCCTGCCCTAGCGCTTTGGCCTCAGGGCGTGCTGCGCGTCTTCAGCACCAGTGCCTTGTTGGCAAGCACGTCGGCCTTCTCGTTGCAACGGTCGCCGTTGTGGCCACGGACCCAGCGCACGCTGACGAGGCGGGCGTCGGCGGCCGCGAACAACTGCTTCCAGAGCGCTAGGTTCGCGACCGGCTCGCCCTTCGAGTTGCGCCAGCCTTTGCGTTCCCAGCCGGCGCGCCATTCGCTCAGGCCCTTGAGCACGTACTGGCTGTCGGAAGCGAGCTCGACGCTGGCGCCGGCTGGCACCAGCGTGAGCCCTTCGAGCGCCGCGGTGAGCTCGGCGATCTGATTCGTGCCGAGGCCGATGAAGCCGAAGTGGTCGGTCTCGGTGCCGTCAGGGGCGATCAGCACCGCACCCCAGCCGGCCGGCCCCGGATTGCTGGGTGCGCAGGCGCCGTCGGTATAGGCGATCCATTTCGTCATCGCGACGATTGCCTCAGTGGTGTCGTGGGTCTTCGCATTGCGTCTGCGGCTCGCGCGAGGTTGAAAAAGAGGCCGCCAGCGACTGCGTCACCGCGGCCGGCGCCGGCGCCTTCACGGCGCTCGACTTGGCGCGCGCTTCGTTCCTGATGAGGCCGACGAGGCGCATGCCGCGCACGCGCTTGACGGCGACGATGTAGTAGAGGGCGCCGAACACCGGCCACCAGTGGCCGCCGGCACGCTCCATCCAGGCGAAGCGCGACACCCACGTGGCCGACGTCACCGGCGGGATGTAGCAGCCGAAGCGACCGGCCTCGACCTCGAAGCTGAGCAGCCGCAGCCAGTCGCGCAGCCGCCGATAGCCGATGAACTCGCCGGCGCTCGGCAGGAACAGGTCGCGCTTCGGCCCGAACGAGAGGCGCCGTCGCAACCTGCCGAAGCGTTGCCGCGCGCCCCAGAGGCTTGCCGGGTTGAAGCCGACGATGATGACGCGGCCCTCGGGCATGAGGACGCGCTCGACCTCGCGCAGCGCCAGGTGCGGATCGCGCGCCAGCTCGAGCGAATGCGGCAGCACGACCAGGTCGAGGCTGGCGGAGTCGAACGGCAAGGCGTCGAAGTGGCAATGCAGCGTCGTGGCGACGCGGGCCGAAGGGCGCTCGCCGGCTGGCTCATCGTCGGCAGGAGGTGATTCGACAGCGACCCAGCGATGCGGCATCCGGTTGGCGCGCAAGGCGTCGAGTTCGGGCAGGCCGAGCTGCAAGGCGTGGAAGCCGAAGAGGTCGGCGACAGCCTGATCGAGATGGCGCTGTTCCCAGGCGAGAAGGTACTCGCCAGCAGGGGATTCGAGCCACTGGGGCAACTGTATGATCGCGCCTCCCATGAATCTGACCGCCCTGCCCGCCTTCTCCGACAACTACATCTGGATGCTCGACGACGGCCATCGCGCCATCGTCGTCGATCCCGGCGAATCGGCGCCGGTGATCGCCGCGCTGGATGCCAGACGGCTCGAACTCGCGGCAATTCTAGTGACCCATCACCACGCCGATCACGTCGGTGGCGTCGATGCCTTGCGCTCGCGTTTGACCGGCCCGGTTTTCGGGCCGGCGCACGAAAGCGTGCCGCAGCCGTGCATCGGTCTCGAAGAAGGCCAGACGTGCGAGGCGCTCGGCCTGCGCTTCGAAGTGATCGACGTTCCCGCCCACACCGCCGGCCACATCGCTTTCTTCAACCGGACCGGCGCCGGTGACCCGATCGTGTTCTGCGGCGACACCCTGTTCTCGGCCGGTTGCGGCAAGCTCTTCGAAGGCACCGCGGCGCAGATGTTCAGCTCGCTCGGCAAGCTCGGCGCGCTGCCCGAGGCCACGCGTGTGTGTTGCGGCCACGAGTACACGATGTCGAACCTGAAGTTCGCCGAAGCCGTCGAGCCGGGGAACCATGACGTCGTCCGTCACGTCGAGGTCTGCCGCGCCCTGCGTGCCGAAGGCAAGCCGACGCTGCCTTCGGTCATCGAGCGCGAACGACGCATCAATCCCTTCATGCGCTGTGCCGAACCCGCGGTGATCGAAGCCGCGCTCGCGCACGGTGCCGACAGCCAGAACGGTGCCTCGGTGCTGGCCGCCCTGCGAACCTGGAAGAACGAGTTCCGATGACGACACGACCCGACGCGCAGCACGGCGCGACCGCAGGCCTTTTTTCCGGGCTCACGCTGTCGTTTCTTCTCCTGGCTGGCTGCGCATCGGCGCCGATGACCGAATCACCTCCGGCTCTGCAAACTGCTTCGACCGACGCTGCAGCAAGTGCCCCGGTCGGCGCCAAAGGTCTCGACGATGCAGCCGCTTCCGGCGCGGCGGCGGCAGCCGCCGCAACCGCGGCCAGTGATGTCGTCGAGACCGTGGTTGCACCGGTGCCCGTCGATCCGCTGCGCCCTGACGTTCGCCTCGACCTCGACGACCGCTCCGCCCGCGTTGATCTCTGGGACCGCGTTCGCCGCGGCTTCGCCATGAGCGACCTCGACAGCGACCTGGTGCGCGATCGCGAGCGCTGGTACGCGTCGCGGCCCGACTACGTGGCGCGCATGACCGAGCGCGGCGGTCGCTATCTGTTCTACATCGTCGAAGAGCTCGACAAGCGCCACATGCCGACCGAGCTGGCGCTGTTGCCTTTCATCGAGAGCGCCTACAACCCGCAGGCGATGTCGGTGGCGAGCGCCGCCGGTATGTGGCAGTTCATCCCGTCGACCGGGCGCGACTTCGAGCTCACGCAGAACGTCTTTCGCGACGATCGCCGCAGCGTCCTCGACTCGACCCGCGCCGCGCTCGACTACCTGCAAAAGCTCTAGGGCATGTTCGGCGACTGGCATCTCGCGCTGGCCGCCTACAACTGGGGCGAAGGCAGCGTTCAGCGCGCCGTGGCGAAGAACCAGCGCGCCGGCTTGCCGACCGACTACCAGAGCCTGCGCATGCCTCTGGAAACGCAGGGCTACGTGCCCAAGCTGCAGGCCGTCAAGAACATCATCGCGCGGCCTGCCGACTTCAACCTGACGCTGCCCGAGCTGCTCAACCACCCGTACTTCCTCAGCGTGCCGATCGAGCGCGACATCGATGTCGCGATGGCCGTCAAGCTGTCCGGCATGCAGGCCGAGGAGTTCCAGAACCTCAACCCGCAGATGAACCGGCCGGTGATCCTGGCCTCCGGCACGCCGCAGGTCCTGCTGCCGTACGACAACGCCAACCGCTTCGTGCGCGAGCTGCCGAAGCACCGCGGCCCACTGGCGAGCTGGACCGCGTGGGTGGCGCCGAGGACGATGAAGACCGCCGATGCGGCGCAGAGCGTCGGCATCAGCGAAGAGCATCTGCGCGATATCAATCACATTCCTGCCCGCATGATGATCAAGGCCGGCTCGACGCTGCTGGTGCCGCGCGGCAATGCGCTGCTCGCCGATGTCTCGAGCAACGTCGCCGACAACGCGACGATGACGCTCTCGCCCGACACACCGCCGCCACGCAAGGTCTCGCTGCGCGCAGCCAAGCGCGACAGCGTCGCCTCGGTGGCCAGGCGCTATCGCGTCAGCAGAGACCAGGTGGCGCAGTGGAACGGCGTCGCCCCGAGCGCGAAGTTCGTGCCGGGACAAAACATCGTCGTCTACGTCAGGCAGGCACCGAGCCGCGAACACAGGGCGTCGACGGCGGCGGTGTCCGTGCCTTCGGCGAAGACCCACACGGTGAGCACGCGTGAAACGCAGGCGCACGGGCCACGCGCGGCGCCATCGCCGACCGGCCGCACGAAGGCGAGGACGACGAAGCCGAAGGCCGCGACTTCGTCTTCAGCGCGTCAGCACGGACGCGTCCACCGCCGCTGACCGGGCGCGGTCCTGAAGCGGCGTTCAGCGCCGGTCGACGAAGGCGTGGGCGATGGTGCCGAGATCGACGTACTCGAGCTCGCTGCCGATCGGCACGCCGCGCGCGAGCCGGGTGACGCGAACGCCGCGCGATTGCAACGCCTCGGCCAGCACGTGCGCCGTCGCTTCGCCCTCGGCAGTGAAATTGGTGGCGAGGATGACCTCCTCGACCTTGCCGTCGGTGGCGCGGTCGAGCAGTTCGGCAGCGCCGATCTCGAGCGGTCCAATGCCGTCGAGCGGGCTGAGGCGGCCCATGAGCACGAAGTAGAGACCACGGTAGCTGCCGGTGCGCTCGAGCGCCGCCTGATCGGCCGGCGTCTCCACCACGGCCAGCTGGCGCGGGTCACGCGAGGCGTCGAGACAGATCCTGCAGATCGCGGCCTCGGTGAAGGTGTGGCAGCGCTCGCAATGGCGCACGTTGGCGACCGCGCTCTGCAGGGCGGCCGCAATC
>JAYTYH010000595.1:0-2132 GCA_043742485.1 Rhizobacter sp. | reverse complement strand
GGCGGTCAGGGCGACGATCGGCATGCGCTCGTCGCGTTCCTCGCCGCGGATGAGCGAGGCCAGTTCGTAGCCGTCGAGGCCCGGCATTTGCAGGTCGGTCAGCAGCATGGCGTAGCGGCGGCTGCGCCAGGCCACGGCGGCGTCGGCGCCGTTGTCGAAGGCCTCGGCTTCGAAGCCGAGCAGGCCGAGCTGGAGCATCAGGAGTTCCCGGCTGACGGCGTTGTCTTCGGCGACAAGGATGGCCGTGCCCATGGCGGCCCTACGCGCCTTCGTGGATCGCGAACGCGCCCGGCGCGATCAGCCGCAGCTTCTGTTCGAGAACGGCGCGGGTGAAGGGCTTGACGAGGTAGGACGCGGCGCCGGCCTGAATGCAGCGGACGATGTCTTCCTTGAGCGCTTCGGCGGCCACCATCAGCACCGGCAGGTGGCGCAGGCGCGCGTCGGTCTTGATGGCAGAGAGCAGCTCGAAGCCGTTCATGGTCGGCATGTCGATGTCGCTGATGACGGCATCGAAGCAAGTCGACCGCAGCTGCTCGAGCGCGGCGACGCCATCGGCCGCTTCGCCGACGTCGTCGAAACCCATCTCACGGAGCTGGCCGCGGACGACGCGGCGCATCGTCAGGAAGTCGTCGACGACGAGGATGCGCATGGCTACCGACCCATGCCGGCAGGCGGCCGCGGCTCGTCGGCGCTGGTCTCGACCTCGCCCTGGTTGGGCAGCAGTTGCAGCAGTCGGTCTTCGGCGTCGTGGTTCATCACGATCACGCTGATGCGGCGATTCATCGGGCTCTGCGGATCGCCCGGCACGAACAGATTGCTGGAGGCCATGCCCTGCACCAGCAGGACGCGGTCTTCGGGCAGGCCGCCGGCGACGATCTCGCGGCGCGAGGCGTTGGCGCGGTCGCTCGACAGCTCCCAGTTGCTGTAGCCGCGGTCGCCGCCGATGAACGGCTGGGCGTCGGTGTGGCCTTCGAGCGTGACTCGATTCGGCACGTCGGTGAGCGAGCGGCCGATCTCTTTCAGCAGCTCGTGCATGTAGGGCTTCACGACGGCGCTGCCGCTGTCGAACATGGGCCGGTTCTGCTCGTCGACGATCTGGATGCGCAGGCCGTCGCGCGTCATGTCGAGCCGGATCTGCGACTTCATCGCGGCCAGCTTCGGGTTGGCCGCGATCGCCTCCTCGACGCGCTTCTTGAGCGCCTCGAGCCGGGTGATCTCGGCGTGCTTCTGCTCGGCCTCGAGCGCCTTGATGTTGAGCAGCTTGCGCTTGGCCGGCACGTCGCCGTTGCGGACCTGCCCGGTGGTGCGCGTCAAGTCGGTGCCGCCGCCGCGCACCACGTGCGACGAGTCGCCCGAACCGCTGCCGCCCTGCAACGCCACCTTCAGCGGCGCATTGAAGAAATCGGCGATGCCCTTCTTGTCGCCCTCGGAGGTCGAACCGAGCAGCCACATCAGCAGGAAGAACGCCATCATGGCCGTCACGAAGTCGGCATACGCGATCTTCCAGGCGCCACCATGCTTCGCATGGCCGCCCTTGCGGACCCGCTTGATGATGATCGGCTGAAGTTTCTTGGAGTCGCCGGCCATGTCAGGTCCCGATGGAGCTGGTCGCGGAGGCGGGGCTGAAGAGAAGCGCCATCACGCCTTCTTGCCCTTCACATGGCCTTCGAGCTCAGAAAACGTCGGCCGATCTTTCGAGTACAGCACCTTGCGGCCGAACTCGACGGCCACCTGGGGCGCATAACCCTGCATGCTGGCGAGCAATGTGGTCTTGATGCACTGCAGCTCCTTCGAGCTCTCGTCGACCTTCTGCTCGATCAGGCCGCCGAGCGGCTCGACGACGGCATAGGCCAGCAGGATGCCGAGGAAGGTTCCGACCAGCGCCGAGCCGATCATGCCGCCCAGGATCGCCGGCGGCTGGCCGACCGAGCCCATGGTGTTGACCACGCCGAGCACGGCCGCCACGATGCCGAAGGCCGGCAGCGCGCCAGCCAGTCGCGCCAGGGCGTTGACCGGGCCGTGGGCCTCGTTGTGATGGGTCTCGATCTCGCTGTCCATCAGGCTCTCGATCTCGTGCGAGTTGAGGTTGCCCGAGACCATCATGCGCAGGTAGTCGGTGATGAACTCGACCA
>JAYTYH010000594.1:0-1755 GCA_043742485.1 Rhizobacter sp. | reverse complement strand
GCTGCTCGGCTACCAGCGCCTGAAGCGCTGGCTGGCGCTGCTGCTCGCCACCGCCAGCAAGGATGTCAACCTGCGGCCGGTGATGTTCGCCGCCGTTCGCCGCGGCCTGCTGATGGAAGAGCTCGTCGCCGGCAACGGCGACGAGGAGATGAGGAACGAGGTCTTCATCTGCGGTGTCTTCTCGCTGCTCGACCGCATGTTCCAGGAGAGCTTCGCCAAGCTGCTCGGGTCGATCCCGGTGCCCGAGCGCGTCTACCAGGCGCTGGTCAAGAACACCGGGCCATTCCAGCCCTACCTGGCGATGGTGCAGGCGGCCGAGAACGAGTCGGTGTTCGAGTACCGCGAGGCCGCCGAGAATCTGCTCATGAGCGTGGCCGAGATCAACCGGGCCCAGCTGCGGGCGCTGATGGGCGCCGGCTCGCTGGAGTGAAAGCCAGCGCCGGCGCGGCCGCCCGTGCCGGCCTCGAGTCGGTGCCGGCAGCGGTGCGCGAGACCGTGCAAATCATCTGGGAGTCGCCCTTTCCAGCGGCTCTTCAAGACGCCGCCTTCTTGATCGTCGACGTCAACGCCGCCTTTTGCGAATTCAGCGGCTACCCGCGTTCTGCGCTGCTCGGCCGCGACATGAACGAGCTTCTGCCGATGGAAGATCAACGCGAGAACCTCGAAAAGAGGAAGCGCTTGCGGGCGTCGCGCGAGAAGCCGGAAGCGCACTACCTGAGCGAGGGCCGGATCGTCGACGCCGGCGGCACCGAGCGCTGGTTTCGCGTCTCGCGGCGGGTGCTCGAAGGCGAGCGCGGCCAGCCGCTGTACTTCGCGTTCCTGCAAGACACCACGCTGGAACACGCCGCCCGCGAGCGCGCCGACCGCTCGGTCCGCGAGATCGACGACTGGTTCGACCTCAGCCCCTTCGGCATGGTGTTGTTCGACGACAGCGGCCTGCTCGTGCGCACCAACCCCGCCTTCGACGAGATGGCCGGCTCGGTTCCGGTCTCGCTGGCCGACGGTGCGCCGAGCCTGGCGCAGTTGCTGGCCTGGCGCACGGCGCCGCTGACCGGGCTGCAGCCCGGCTCGCGGCCGATCGAGACGGTCGGCTCGGTCGAGCAGCCCGGCGGCCACAGCCGCTCGCTGCGGTCGATCGTGCGCTGCTACAGGACCGCCAACGGCGAGCGCCGCTACATGGGCATCGTCGAGGACCGCAGCGTCGAGGAGGAGCGCGATCTGGCGCAGATGCAGATCGGCGCCCTGATGGACACCGCCGGCGTCGGCATCGCCACTTTCCAGGAGTCATCGGGCTGGGTCCGGCAGCTGCCGGCGGCGAACGCCTCGCCTTCGGCGTCGCTGCACAACATCAGCCGCGAGATCGTGATGGCGGAGTCGTTGCCCGAATACGAGCGGCTGCAGGCGGCGCTCAAGAAGACGCAGCGCGCCGAGGTGCGCTATGCGATCCAGCACCCGGAGCTCGGCCAGCGCTGGCTGCTGACGCGCGTCGAGCCGGCGACGCTGGCGTCGGGCAAGAAGACAACCTCGGTCGTCACGATCGACATCACCGACCAGCGCCAGAGCCAGCGCCGCAGCGAGCAGCTGCTGCGCGAGATGACGACCATCCTCGAGAGCACGACGACCGGCATCGCCTACCTGCGCGGCGGCGTGCTGGTGCGCTGCAACCGCCGCTTCGAGACGCTGCTGCGGCTGGGTGCGAACGGCGTCGCCGGCAGCAGCCTGGCCGAGCTGTTGTCGAGCCACCCGAACGCCGAG
>JAYTYH010000593.1:0-6283 GCA_043742485.1 Rhizobacter sp. | reverse complement strand
CGAGCAACCCGCAACTGTTCGAGCGCGCCCAGCGCGTCATCCCCGGCGGCGTCAATTCGCCGGTGCGCGCCTTTCGCGCCGTCGGTGGCACGCCGCGGTTCATCGAGCGTGGCGACGGCGCCTACGTCTTCGACGCCGAAGGCACGCGCTACATCGAATACATCAACTCCTGGGGTCCGATGATCCTCGGCCACCGCCACCCGGCGGTGCTGGCAGCGGTTCACTCCGCCGTCGACCTGGGCCTCTCGTTCGGCGCCCCGACCGAGCGCGAAACGCTGCTCGCCGAAGAAATCCTGCGCCACGTGCCGAGCATGGAGCAGCTGCGTTTCGTCAGCTCCGGCACCGAGGCGGCGATGAGTGCGCTGCGGCTGGCGCGCGGCGCCACCGGGCGCGACGTGATCGTCAAGTTCGAGGGCTGCTACCACGGCCACGCCGACGCGCTGCTCGTCAAGGCCGGCTCCGGCCTCGCCACCTTCGGCTACCCGACCAGCGCCGGCGTCCCCGCCGCCGTGGTCCGGGACACGCTGGTCCTCGGATACAACAACGTCGCCGAGCTCGAAGAAGCGTTCGCGCTGCACGGCTCGCGGATCGCCTGCGTGATGATCGAGCCGATCGCCGGCAACATGAACTTCGTGCGCGCTTCGCTGCCGTTCATGAAGCGACTGCGCGAGCTCACGAGCGAGCACGGTGCCCTGCTCGCGTTCGACGAAGTGATGACCGGTTTTCGCGTCGCTCTCGGCGGCGCGCAGTCGCTCTATGCGCGCGACCTGCCGGGCTTCGAGCCCGACCTTTCGGTGTTCGGCAAGGTGATCGGCGGCGGCATGCCGCTGGCAGCGTTCGGCGGCAAGCGCGCGGTGATGGAACAGCTTGCGCCGCTCGGGCCGGTGTATCAGGCCGGGACGCTGTCGGGCAACCCGGTCGCGACCGCCTGCGGCCTGGCGACGCTGCAGGAAATTGCGCGGCCCGGCTTCTACGACGCCCTCGCCGAGCGCACGCGATCACTCGCCGCCGGTTTGCTGGCCGCTGCCCAGGCGGCCGGCGTCGACTTGGCGGCCGATTGCGAAGGCGGCATGTTTGGCTTCTTCTTCGCCGCAGAACTGCCGCGCAACTACAACGAGGTGATGGCGACGGACAACGAGCGCTTCAACCGCTTCTTCCACGCCATGCTGGAGCGCGGCGTCTATCTGGCGCCGGCGATGTACGAAGCCGGCTTCGTGAGCTCCGCCCATTCGCAGGCCGACGTTGCGGCGACCGTTGCGGCCGCAGGCGCGAGCTTCGCCGAACTCGCTGGCCGATAGTCCCGCCGGCTCCACCGGCGCGCCAACAACGGCACTGTTTGCCGTCGTTGCGATGATTTTGCCGACCTCGCTGCGCAGCGGCTCTTGCACAATCCGCGCTGGTCTCGGAAGGCATTCATGGCGTTGGCACGGCTTCGGTTCCTGTTCCTGTTCGGCGCCGCGATGGCGTCGACAGCGGCGAACGCGCTGGTCTTCGCGGTCAACGAAGGCGTCACCTATCGGGTCCCGAACGACGAGATCCGCGCCAAGTACGCCACCCTCGCCGCCGACCTCGGCAAGATCCTCCGCCAGCCGGTCGCCGTCGAGCCTGTCGCCGACTATCCGACGCTGAGAAAAGGTCTCGCCAGCCGCGAGTACGACCTGGCGTTCGTGCACCCGGCGCACCTCTCGATACTGGCCATTCGCGACAGCGGCTACCGCCTGCTCGCGGTCACGAAGGGCTACCAGAACTACACCGCGAACTTCCTCGTTAGCGCCGACTCGACCGCCAAGACGCTGACCGACCTGAAAGACAGCGCCGTCGGCTCGCCCGACGAAGACTCGATCACGGCCTGGATGGTGCGCGCCACCCTGCGCGACGCCTTCGCAGGCCCGCCGCCGCTCAAGTTCGTCTACACGCGCTATCAGGACGCGGTGCCGTTCTTCGTCGACAACGGCCTGACCAAAAGCGGCGCCACTGCGGCCAACGGCGTCGTCAAGGCGTGGGTCGCCAAGGGCGGCCGCATCCTCGCGAAGTCGAAGCCGGTGCCAATCAAGCACATGCTGGCGAGCCCGACGCTCACTGCCGAGCAGGTCCAGAAGGTGCGCGAGTATTTGGTCGGGCTCGACGGCAGCGACGAAGGCAGGAAAAAGCTCGAGGGCATCAAGTACGACGGTTTCGCGCCGTACAGCGAAGCCGACATGCTGGCCATCGGCAAGTGGCTCGGCCTCTGAGCCCGGCCTAGGCGCAACGCCCGCCTGGCCGGGCTCAGAGCCACAGGGTGATGCCGACGATGTGCGGCAACTCGAGAGACGGGTAGTCGCAAGCGCTGGAGCGATCCACTGCATGGCGGCGAAGGTTCTCGCCGCAACGCGACAAGGTCAGTCGGAACCCTGCGGGCGATCCCTAGAATGAGCCAATGCACCTGCACGTCCTCGGCATCTGCGGCACCTTCATGGGCGGCCTGGCGGCACTGGCGCGCGAAGCCGGTCACCGCGTCACCGGTTGCGACGCCAGCGTCTACCCGCCGATGAGCGACCAGCTTTCGGCCCTCGGCATCGAGCTCGTCGAGGGCTACGACGCGGCCCAACTGGCGCTCGCGCCCGACCTCTTCGTGATCGGCAACGCCATCTCGCGCGGCAATCCCCTTCTCGAGGCCGTGCTCGACGCCGGCGCGGCCTACACGAGCGGTCCGCAATGGCTCGCCGAGCACGTGCTCGGCGGCCGCCACGTGCTCGCTGTGGCCGGCACCCACGGCAAGACCGGCACGACCTCGATGCTGGCCTGGCTGCTCGACAAGGCCGGCTTGGCGCCGGGCTTCCTGGTCGGCGGCGTGCCGCTCAACTTCGGGGTCTCGGCGCGCCTCGGCGCCGCCGGCGCGCCGTTCGTGATCGAGGCCGACGAGTACGACACGGCCTTCTTCGACAAGCGCAGCAAGTTCGTGCACTACCGGCCACGCACCGCGATCCTCAACAACCTCGAGTTCGATCACGCCGACATCTTCGACGACCTCGCCGCCATCGAGCGCCAGTTCCATCATCTCGTGCGCACCGTGCCGGGCCGCGGCCGGATCGTCGTCAACGCCCGCGACGAAGCCTTGCAGCGCGTGCTCGCGATGGGTTGCTGGAGCGAGGTGCAGCGCTTCGGCGGCAGGAAGGAGGCACCCGGCATGCTGCGGGCGCGCGGCGAGCCGCAGGCCTTCGACGTGCTGCGCGGCTCGCTGAAGATCGCCCGCGTCGAGTGGAGCCTGCTCGGCGAGCACAACCAGCTCAACGCGCTCGCCGCCATCGCCGCCGCCGAGCACGTCGGCGTCGCTGCCGAAGCGTCGGCAAGGGCGCTGGCGAGTTTTCGCAACGTGCGCCGCCGCCTCGAGCTCAAGGGCACCGCTGGCAGTGTCGCCGTCTACGACGACTTCGCGCATCACCCGACCGCCATCCGTACGACCATCGACGGCCTGCGCCGCAAGGTCGGCGCCGCCCGCATCCTGGTCGCTTTCGAGCCGCGCTCGAACACCATGAAGCTCGGTGCCGTCAAGGCGCAACTTCCGTGGGCGCTCGAAGACGCCGACCTCGCCTTCTGCCACAGCGGCGGCCTGACCTGGGACGCGGCACAGGCGCTGCAACCGCTCGGCGCCCGTGCCGTCGTGGCGGCGACGGTCGACGAGCTGGTCGCGCGCATCACGGCTGCGACGCGGCCGGGCGATCACGTGCTCTGCATGAGCAACGGCGGCTTCGGCGGCGTGCATCAGAAGCTGCTCGACGCGCTCGCCGCCAAGGACTCACCGGTGGCCGGGCGCAGCGTGTCGTGACCTCGCTTCGGCACGACGCCGATGCCGATGCCGACGCGGTGACGCACCTGCTCTATCTGCACGGCTTTCGCTCGTCGCCGCAATCGACCAAGGCGCGCATGACCGGCGCCTGGCTCGCCGAACACCATCCCGACCTGACCTTCTGGTGCCCGCAGCTGCCGGCGTCGCCGCGCCGGGCGATGGCCGACGTGCTCGCCGGCGTCGCCGCCTGGCCGCGCGGGCGCATGGCCGTGTTCGGCAGCTCGCTCGGCGGCTTCTACGCGACCGCGATGGCCGAGCGCAGCGGCTGCCGCGCCGTGCTGCTCAACCCCGCCGTCGACCCGGCGCGCGACCTCGCCGCGGCGATCGGCGAGACGACGGCATGGCACAGCGACCAGCCCTTCTTCTTTCGCCCCGAGTACATCGACGAGCTGCACGCCATCGCACCAGCCGCGACGTTGACTTGCCTCGAGCGCTATTTCGCTGTCATCGCCAAAGGCGACGAGGTGCTGTCGTGGCGCGAGATGAGCGCGCGCTATGCCGGATCCCCGACGCTGCTGATCGAGGGCGGCGACCACGCCCTGAGCGACTTCGCTGACCACCTGCCCGAGGCGATGGCGTTCGTGGGCTTGAAGGCGTCGCCCGGGCACTAGCCGTTCGCTAGCCTTTCCAGTGGGCGATCGTCCAGATCACCCGGCCCCAGACCTCGACGTTGAACCAGAACAGGAACGCGAGCCAGAGCCAGTGCCTGAAGCGGCGCGCCCGCTCGAGCCAGACCAGCGAATCCGAGGCGATGTTGACGCCCAGGCTGACGACGGCGCCCGTTGCCATCAGCAGAGCGACAACGCCGAGGACCCAACGAAAGATGGTCATCGCCATGGCGGACCAGCGCGCGCGGGCAAGGCCGCGGCGATCACGCCATCACCACGCTGGCGCAAGCTCGGCGAGGCCGGCAGGAGCGCGGCTCTCGTCCGCGAACGAGACGATCTCCCAGGCCGAAGTGTCGCTCAGCAACGCCCGCACCAGTCTGTTGTTGAGCGCGTGGCCCGACTTGAAGGCGCGGTAGGCCGCCAACAGCGGGCGGCCGGCCAGCATCATGTCGCCGATGGCGTCGAGGATCTTGTGCTTGACGAACTCGTCGCCGTAGCGAAGGCCGCCACTGTTGAGGACCTTGAACTCGTCGACGACGACGGCGTTTTCGAGGCTGCCGCCGAGCGCCAGGCCGCGTGACCGCATCATCTCGACCTCCTTCGTGAAGCCGAAGGTGCGGGCGCGCGCGATCTCGCGCGTGTACCGGCCCGAGCCCATGTCGAACACGAAACGTTGCCCGGTCTCGCTCACGACCGGGTGATCGAACTCGATCTCGAAGGCGAGCGTATAGCCCTCGAACGGCTCCAGACGAGCCCATTTCTCACCGGCACCCGAGCCCTCGCGCACCTCGACCGCGCGCTTGACGCGGATGAATCGCTTCGGCGCGTCCTGCAGCACGATGCCGGCGCTTTGCAGCAGGAACACGAACGAGGCCGCCGAGCCGTCGAGGATCGGAACCTCCTCGGCGGTGATGTCGACGATGAGGTTGTCGAGGCCGAGCCCGGAGCAGGCCGAGAGCAGGTGCTCCACGGTCTTCACCTTCGGCCCGTCGGGGTTGCCGTTCGCCGAGAGCGTCGTCGCCATGCGGGTGTCGCACACGCCGAACGCATCGGCCTTGATGTCTACCGAGCGCGGCAGGTCGACGCGGCGGAAGACGATGCCGGCATCGACCGGCGCCGGCCGCAACGTGAGCTCGACCTTCTGCCCACCGTGCACGCCGACACCGACGGCACGCGTCATCGACTTCAGGGTGCGCTGCGCCAACATGGTGCGATTGTCGTGTCACCGGCGACACGGCGGCGCGCGGGGTTTTCGCCCTCTACGCTGCCGCCGGCCCGATCAGTCCGCCTGCTTCCTCAGGAACGCCGGGATCTCGATCTCGTCCATGCCGTTGCTCGCCAGGGCATCGACCTTCGCCGCCGCGGTGCGGCCGTTGCGCCAGACGCTCGGCGTGGACAGGCCGCTGTAGTCGTGCGTCTGCACCGGCATCTGGACCTGCTGGCTCAGCACCGGCAGGTTGTCGGTGCCGGTGAGCTTCATCGGTGCGCTGTGCACGACCGTCATCGGCGTCGCCACCTGGCGCCGGGCCGGGCTCAGGCCCGTGGCGATCACGGTGACGCGGAGCTGGTCGCCGAGCGATTCGTCGTAGGCGGTGCCGTAGATGACGTGCGCTTCGTCGGCGGCGTAGCGACGGATCGTGTTCATCGCATTGCGACTCTCGCTCAGCTTGAACGTGTTGCGGTTGGCCGCGATCAACACCAGCACGCCGCGCGCGCCGGAGAGGTCGATGCCCTCGAGCAGCGGGCAGGCCACCGCCGCTTCGGCCGCCTTCGACGCGCGGTCGGGGCCCGACGCCTGGGCCGTGCCCATCATCGCCTTGCCCGGCTCGCTCATCACCGTCTTGACGTC
>JAYTYH010000592.1:0-8340 GCA_043742485.1 Rhizobacter sp. | reverse complement strand
TGCCGGCCGCCGCCGCGGCTGTCACGGCTGCGTCGTCGGGTCGCCGCGACAGCAACCGAAGCACATACAGCGGCCCGCCGGCCTTGGGCCCGGTGCCCGACAGGCCTTCGCCGCCGAACGGCTGCACGCCGACGACGGCACCGACGACGTTGCGATTGACGTAGACGTTGCCGGCGTGCGCCGTGTTCACGACCTGCGCCACGGTCTCGTCGATGCGGGTGTGGACGCCGAGCGTCAGGCCGTAGCCGGTGTCGTTGATCTGCCCGAGCAACGCGGGCAGGGCATCGCGCCGGTAGCGCAGCACGTGCAGCACCGGCCCGAAGATCTCGCGCTCGAGCTCGGCCAGCCGCTCGATCTCGATCACCGCCGGCGCCACGAAGCTGCCGTGGCGCAACGCGGCGTTCTCGACGCTGTCGCCGCCGTGGCGCACGACGCGGCGGCCTCGGCTGCGCATGGCCTCGATGTGGCGCTCGATGCCGGCGCGCGCGTCTTCGTCGATGACGGGGCCGACGTCGACGGCCAGCGCCCGCGTGTCGCCGATGGCGAGCTCGTGCAGGGCACCTTCGAGCATCTCGACGAGGCGGTCGGCGAGGTCGTTCTGCACGCACAGCACGCGCAGCGCCGAGCAGCGCTGGCCGGCGCTGTCGAAGGCCGATGCGACGACGTCGGCCACGACCTGCTCGACCAGCGCCGACGAGTCGACCACCATCGCGTTCTGGCCGCCCGTCTCGGCGATGAAGGGCACCGGCCGGCTGTGCGGGCCGAGCCGCGCTGCGAGCGTTCTTTGCAGCAGCCGCGCGACCTCGGTGGAACCGGTGAAGAGCACGGCCTGCACGCGCGCGTCGGCGACGAGCGCCGCGCCGACCGTCTCGCCGCGGCCGGGCAGCAACTGCAGCGCGCCGGCCGGCACGCCGGCGGCGTGCAACGCCCGCACCGCCTCGGCCGCGACCAGCGGCGTCTGCTCGGCCGGCTTGGCGAGAACGGTGTTGCCGGCGGCGAGCGCGGCCGCGACCTGGCCGGTGAAGATGGCGAGCGGGAAATTCCACGGGCTGATGCAGACCACGGGGCCGATCGCGACGTGCGTGGCGTTGTCGAAGTCGCGCCGGACCTGCTGCGCGTAATAGCGCAGGAAGTCGACCGCCTCGCGCACTTCGGAGACCGCGTTCGCGCAGGTCTTGCCGGCCTCGCGCACGAGCAGCGTCAGCAGGCGTTCGCCATCGGCTTCGAGGCGATCGGCGGCAGCGTCGAGCATGGCGGCGCGGTCGGCGGGCGAGGTCGCTGCCCAATTCGCAGCGGCCGTGGTGGCGGTAGCGAGCGCGATGTCGACGTCGGCCAGCGTGGCGTCGCGGCAATGGCCGACGACGTCGCGCCGATCGGCCGGGTTCAGCACGGCGTGCGGCGCCTCACCTGCGACGGTGCTGGCGCGCGTGGGCGCGGCCGACCAGGGCGCGTCGGCATGGCGGGCGAAGGCTGCACCGAGCGCCGCCAGCTGGGCTTCGTCGGCGAGGTCGATGCCCATGGAATTGACGCGGTCGGCGCCATAAAGCCGGCGCGGCAGCACGATCGCCGGATGTGGCAGGCCGAGGCTGCCTTCGCTCTCGGCCAGCGCCTCGACCGTGCGCACCGGGTTCTGCACGAGTTCCTCGAGCGGCACCGCGTCGCTGGCGATGCGGTTGACGAACGACGTGTTGGCACCGTTCTCGAGCAGGCGGCGCACGAGGTAGGCGAGCAGCGTGTCGTGGCTGCCGACCGGCGCGTAGATGCGGCACGGTCGCTCGAGCTTGCCTTCGCTCGCCGGCCCCACGACCTGCTCGTAGAGCGGCTCGCCCATGCCGTGCAGGCACTGGAACTCGTACTGCCCGTCGTGCCAGCCGGGGCCGGCCATCGTGTAGACGGCGGCCAGCGTGTGCGCGTTGTGGGTCGCGAACTGCGGGTAGATCTGTGCCGGCGCGGCCAGCAGCTTGCTTGCGCAGGCGAGGTAGGCGACGTCGGTGTGGGCCTTTCGCGTGTAGACCGGGTAGCCCGACTGGCCGTCGATCTGCGTCCGCTTGATCTCGCCGTCCCAGTAGGCGCCCTTGACGAGGCGGATCATCAGGCGGCGGAGGCTGCGCGTGCCGAGGTCGACGAGCCAGTCGATCACCGCCGGACAACGCTTCTGGTAAGCCTGGATGACGAAGCCGATGCCGTTCCAGCCGGCCAGCGAAGGTTCGAAACAGAGCCGCTCCAGCAGGTCGAGCGAGAGCTCGAGCCGGTCGGCTTCCTCGGCGTCGATGTTGAGACCGATGTCGTAGCGCCGCGCCAGCTCGGCGAGCTGCAGCAGGCGAGGGTAGAGCTCGTTCATCACCCGCTCGACCTGGGCCCGGGCGTAGCGTGGGTGCAGGGCGGAAAGCTTGATCGAGATGCCGGGCCCGAGCGTGATGCCGCGACCGGCCGAAGCTCGGCCGATGGCGTGGATCGCCGCTTCGTACGATGCCAGGTAGGCCTCGGCGTCGCGCGCCGTCATCGCCGCCTCGCCGAGCATGTCGTAAGAGTAGCGAAAGCCCTCGGCCTCGCGAGCGCGGGCGTTGGTGAGCGCCTCGCGGATCGTCTCGCCGGTGACGAACTGCTCGCCCATCAGGCGCATCGCCATGTCGACGCCCTTCCTGATCAGGGGCTCGCCACCGCGGCCGATGATCCGGCGCAAAGCCGAGCCGAGGCCGACGTCGCTGTGCGTCGCGACCAGCCGGCCGGTGAGGAGCAAGCCCCAGGTCGCGGCGTTGACGAACAGCGACGGGCTCTGGCCGACGTGCGATTGCCAGTTGCCGGTGGCGATCTTGTCGCGGATGAGGGCGTCGCGGGTGGCGGCGTCGGGGATGCGCAGCAGCGCCTCGGCCAGGCACATCAGCGCCACACCCTCGCTCGAGCTGAGCGCGAACTCCTGCAGCAGCCCCTGCACCAGGCCGGCCCGGCCCGACGCGCGGGCTCGCTCGCGCACGCCGCGGGCGATGCGCAGCGCCAGCGCGTGCGCCGAGGCGTCGTCGGCAGCGCGCAGGCGGGCCTGGCCGACAAGGCCAGGCAGCAGATCGGGCTCGGGCTGGCGAGTCGCGGCGGTGATGGCGGCTCGCAAGGGCGAGCTCAGCAAAGGTGGCGTCAGCGAAGATGTGGTTGGGTCCATGCCGGGATGATGCAACGGCGCGAAGCGCAGGCGCGAGCGTGCCGGATTGCCCGCTTTGCGTGCTTCATCCTCAGCGTGGGGGATGCGCGTTTGCGACAGGCGCCTTATCGTTCCTGTATGCAGTTTCCCGACTCCACCTTTGCCGCGCTGGACGTCAGCATCGAAGAACCGAGTGGCTTCGGAAGTCTGCTCGTGCTGGCCATCGTCCTGACGCTGGCCGCCGTCAGCGCCGGTCTGCTCGTCAGCGGCGTCTAGTCCGCCGCGTTTCCTGCGGCGCCGGCGCCAGGCGCGCCCGAATCCCCTTCCCTAGAATCCTGTTCTTTGCTTCGCGGTGTCGTGCCGCAGCCGCTCGCATGATCCTCGTCACCGGCGGCGCCGGCTTCATCGGCTCCCACTTCGTGCTCGACTGGCTCGCCGGCAGCGGTGAGGGCGTCGTCAACCTCGACGCGCTCACCTACGCCGGCAACCTCGAGAACCTCACCGTTGTCCGCGACGACCCGCGCCACGTGTTCGTGCACGGCGACATCTGCGACCGGCCGCTGCTCGACCGCCTGTTCGCCGCGCACCGGCCGCGCGCCGTCGTCCACTTCGCCGCGGAGAGCCACGTCGACCGCAGCATCCACGGGCCCGGCGCCTTCGTGCGCACCAACGTCGACGGCACGTTCCAGCTGCTCGAGGCGGCGCGCGCGCACTGGGCCGCGCTGGCCGACGCCGAACGAGCCGCCTTCCGCTTCCATCACGTCTCGACCGACGAGGTCTACGGCTCGCTCGGCCCCGCCGACGCACCGTTCACGGAAACCCATCCCTACGACCCGAGCAGCCCGTACTCGGCGAGCAAGGCGGCCAGCGACCACCTCGTGCGCGCCTGGCACCGCACCTATGGGCTGCCGGTCGTCACCACCAACTGCTCCAACAACTACGGGCCGCTGCATTTCCCCGAGAAGCTGATCCCGCTGACGATCGTCAACGCGCTCGCCGGCCGGCCGCTGCCGGTCTACGGCGACGGCCGCCAGGTGCGCGACTGGCTCTACGTCAGGGACCATTGCGCCGCTGTGCGCGAGGTGCTGGCGCGCGGCGCGGTCGGCGAGACCTACAACGTCGGCGGCTGGAACGAGAAGCCGAACATCGAGATCGTGGAAGGCATCTGCGCCTTGCTCGACGAGCTCGAGCCGGATCCGGCGGGCCCCTACGCGCGCCGGATCGCCTTCGTCGCCGACCGGCCCGGCCACGACCGCCGCTACGCCATCGACGCCCGCAAGCTCGAGCGCGAGCTCGGCTGGCGCCCGGCCGAAACCTTCGAGACCGGCCTGCGCAAGACGGTGGCCTGGTACCTTGCCAACGCGGCCTGGGTGGCGCGCGTGCAGAGCGGCGCCTACCGCGACTGGGTCGACGCCAACTACGCCGATCGGCCGTCAGCGTGAAGATCCTTCTCTTCGGCGGCAGCGGCCAGGTCGGCTGGGAACTGCAGCGCGCGCTGTCGCTGCTCGGCGGCGTGACGGTCGCCCGCGTCGATGGCGGCCAGACGCTGGCGGCCGATTTCAGCCGGCCGGAGACGCTCGCCGCGGTGGTCGCGCAGGTGCGTCCCGACGTGATCGTCAACGCCGCCGCGCACACGGCCGTCGACCGCTGCGAATCGGAGCCCGAGCTGGCGCGTGCCATCAATGCGTCTGCGCCCGCGGTGCTCGCAAAGGCTGCGAAAGAAGCGGGCGCCTGGCTCGTCCACTACAGCACCGACTATGTCTTCGACGGCAGCGGCCACGTGCCCTGGCGCGAGGGCGACGCCACCGGTCCGCTCAGCGTCTACGGCGCCACCAAGCTCGAAGGCGAGCAGGCGATCCGGGCCAGCGGCTGCCGTCACTTCATCGTGCGGACGAGCTGGGTCCACTCGGCGCGCGGCGGCAACTTCGCGCGGACGATGCTGCGGCTCGCGGCCGAGCGCGAAGCGCTGGCGGTGATCGACGACCAGTTCGGCGCGCCGACCAGCGCTGAGCTGCTCGCCGACGCCACCGCGCACATGCTGCGCCGCATCGGCCAGGCGCCCGAGCTCGCCGGCACGTACCACGTCGCCGCCGCGGGTGTCTGCACCTGGCATGAGTACGCGTGCTATGTCATCGATTTCGCGCGCGCCCGCAGTCACAGCGTGCGGGTGTCGCCCGACGCCATCGCCGCGGTGCCGACGTCGCACTACCCGACGCCGGCGCGGCGGCCGGCCAACTCGCGGCTCGACACCTCGAAATGGCGCGCCGCCTTCGACCTGTCGCTGCCCGACTGGCAGGCCGGCGTCGCACGCACCCTGACCGAAATGCTCGAGCCACAGTGAACCGATGACAACGACGACGACCACCACCACGACGACCAGCACCACCATGCGCAAGGGCATCATCCTCGCCGGTGGCTCCGGCACCCGCCTGCACCCGGCCACGCGTGCGCTCAGCAAGCAGCTGCTGCCGGTGTACGACAAGCCGATGGTCTATTACCCGCTGAGTACGCTGATGCTCGCCGGCATCCGCGACATCCTCGTCATCAGCACACCGCAAGACACGCCGCGCTTCACCGACCTGCTCGGCGACGGCAGCCAGTGGGGCCTGTCGATCAGCTACTGCGTGCAGCCGAGCCCCGACGGCCTGGCGCAAGCCTTCATCCTCGGCAAGAGCTTTGTCGGCGGCAAGCCGAGCGCGCTCGTGCTCGGCGACAACATCTTCCACGGCCACGACCTGCAGCCCCTGCTCCAGGGCGCCGCCCAACGTGAAGCCGGCGCCACCGTGTTCGCATATCACGTGCAGGACCCGGAGCGCTACGGCGTCGTCAGTTTCGGCGCCGACGGCCGGGCGCTGAGCATCGAGGAAAAGCCGGCCGCGCCGAAGAGCAACTACGCGGTGACCGGCCTTTACTTTTACGACGGTACCGTCGTCGACGTCGCCGCCGATCTGAAGCCTTCGCCCCGTGGCGAGCTCGAGATCACCGACCTCAACGCTTGCTACCTCGAACTCGGCAAGCTGCACGTCGAGATCATGGGCCGCGGCTACGCCTGGCTCGACACCGGCACCCACGACAGCCTGCTCGAAGCCGGCCAGTTCATCGCCACGCTCGAGAAGCGCCAGGGCCTGAAGGTGGCGTGCCCGGAAGAGATCGCCTACCGCTCGGGCTGGATCGATGCCGAGGCGCTCTCTGCGCTGGCCCGGCCGATGCTGAAGAACGGCTACGGCCACTACCTGCTGCGCGTGCTCAGCGACACGGTGTTCTGATGCAGGTCACCGAGACGCCGATCGCCGGCCTGCTCGTCCTCGAGCCGCGCGTCTTCGGCGACGAGCGCGGCTTCTTCATGGAAAGCTTCAGCGAGCGATCGTTCGCGAAGGCGACCGGGATCGAAGTGCGCTTCGTCCAGGACAACCATTCGCGGTCGGCGCGCGGGGTGCTGCGAGGCCTGCACTACCAGCTGGCGCCGCACGCACAGGGCAAGCTCGTTCGCGTCGTGCAGGGTGCGGTGTTCGACGTCGCCGTCGACATCCGCGCCGGCAGCCCGAGCTTCGGCCACTGGTTCGGCGTCGAGGTCAGCGAGGCCAACCGCAGGCAGGTGTGGGTCCCCGCCGGGCTGGCCCACGGCTTCATCGTCACAAGCGACAGCGCCGACTTCCTCTACAAGACCACCGCTTACTACGAGCCGGCGGCCGAGCGCGCGATCCGCTGGGACGACGCCGGCGTCGGCATCGCCTGGCCCGACGTCGGCATGGCGCCGCTCGTCTCGGCCAAGGACGCCGCGGCGCCGTCGCTGGCGGACGCGCTCAGGGCCTAGCCGGCTCCCCCAGCATGCCGCGCGTCTCGATGAAGGCGACGACCTCGTCGAGGCCGTCGCGCGTCTTCAGGTTGGTCATCACGAACGGTCGCTCGCCGCGCATGCGCAGCGTGTCGGTGCGCATCACCTCGAGGCTGGCGCCGACGTAGGGCGCGAGGTCGGTCTTGTTGATGACGAACAGGTCGCTCTTGGTGATCCCCGGGCCGCCCTTCCTCGGGATCTTTTCGCCGGCAGCGACGTCGATGACGTAGATCGTCAGGTCGCTCAGCTCCGGGCTGAAGGTGGCGGCGAGGTTGTCGCCACCGCTCTCGATGAAGACGATGTCGGCATCTGGAAATTTCTCGAGCATGCGGTCGATCGCCTCGAGATTGATCGAGGCATCTTCGCGGATCGCCGTATGCGGGCAGCCGCCGGTCTCGACGCCCATGATGCGGTCGGCGTCGAGTGCGCCGGCCACGGTCAACAGGCGCTGGTCTTCCTTGGTGTAGATGTCGTTGGTGACGACGACGAGGTCCCAGCTCTCGCGCATCGTCTTGCAGAGCATCTCGACCAGCGTCGTTTTTCCCGAGCCGACCGGGCCGCCGACGCCGACCCGAAGGGGCGGCAGGCGGCGGGTCCGGCGGGCGATGTGGTGCAAGGGCGTCATGGCGGTGCTCAGGAACGGAACAGGCGGGAATACTGGGTTTCGTGCTGCGCCGACAGGATGGCGAGCATCGGCATGAAGGCCTGCATGTCGTCGATCGCCACGTTGCCCGCGGCTTCGACGGCAGCGGGGATGTCGAGCGCGAGGGCGTCGAGGATGCGCTGGCCGGCGAGCTGGCCGAGCGGCACCGACTTCATCGCCGCCTGCACGAGGTTTTCGGCCCAGCCGGCGGCGAAGGCGAGGGCGGCGGCGGCTGGCTCGGCGTCGGTGAGCGCGGCGGCGAGCGCGAAGGCGACCGGCCAGGTCGCCGTGGCAGCCATTGAGTCGAGCACGGCGAGGCGAGGCTCGAGCTCGCTGCGGTTGCGCAGCCACTGCGCCAGCGAGCGGGCCATCTGCTCGGTCTGCTGGCGCATCTCGCACGTCTCACGCGTCGTCGCGAACCAGGCGTTGAGCGTCGCGACGCCTTCGCGATCGCCGGCACGCCACGCGGCGAGGGCGCGCATGACCACGGGCAAGTCGCTGCGGGCCAGGCCGAGATGGAGCTGGTCGCGCAGCCAGACGAGCACCTGCGCCTCGTTGCCGACGCGGCCCGACTCGACCGCGCTCTCGATGCCTTCGGAATAGCTGAAGCCGCCGACCGGCAGGCTCGGCGAGGCGAGTCGCATCAGGAGGAGAAGGCTGGCGTCGTTCACTCGTGCGAGTGCGCGTGCGGTTGGCCCGCATGGTCGCCATGCCCGTGTTCTTGCCCGT
>JAYTYH010000591.1:0-3015 GCA_043742485.1 Rhizobacter sp. | reverse complement strand
GTTCGCCTCAGCCACAAGATCGTGCGCTACTTCAGCGGCGCCGAGGCCGCGCAGCGCTACCGGCAGGGTCGCCCCGACTACGCGGCAGGCGCCCCGGGTGCCGAGCCCGCCGTGCGCATCGGTGCCGGCAGCAACCGCGCCTGGTGGCCGGCCGACGCCGAGCCGCGCATCACCACCGAGACGAAGGTGACCATCGCGCCCGCGCCGGTCCGGCAGCTGCGCACGAACACCCACTCGCCGCTCTGACAGAGGCCGCGCCATGACCGCCCTCACCCTCTACCTCGCCAGCTTCGTCGTCGTCTTCGCGCTCGGTTTTCAGCAGATGAACGTCGTCGCCAGCATGTACCGCATGGCCTTCGCCACCAGCCTCGTCATCGGCGTCAGCCAGCTCGTGCAGTTCAAGCTCCTGCCCCAGCCCACCGGCTGGCTCGACGTGGCCGGCTACCTCCTCGGCAACGCCTGCGGCATCGTCTGCGCCATGAAGGCGCACCCTGCCCTCATGCGCTGGCGCACGAAGCGCGCGACCGACCGGGCCACCCGCGCCGCGGCCGATGCGGCGCCGCCTGCGTCGGTGCGCGACCGCCTGCGCGCTGCCGGCGATGTCTTCGAGCCTGAGCGCGCCGTCACCGTCGAGCGCGCCAACCTCGAGGCCGACATCGCGATCGACGCCGCCGTTCACCTGCTCGAGCGCTTCTGCAACGTCGTGCCCCTCGGCCGCCTCGCCTACTTCGACACCGCCGACACCGTCTGCCTCGGCCTCGACACGCCGAACGTCGCCCACCTCACCCGCGCCCTGCGCTACCTCGAACTGCGAGACGCGCTGCTCTTTCACCCCCAGAAACGCACGCTGGTGCGCATCAAGCCATGCTGAATCGATCCCACACCCACCGCGCCGACCCCGGCGTCGTCACGCATCGTATCGGCGACGAGGCCGAGTCGCCGACCGCGAAGCCGCTCGGCGCTGCCAACAGCGTGTTCGATGTGGCCAGGAAGGCCGCAAAGAAGCCGCGCACTCCGGTGCCGGCCATCGACATCGACGCGTTGCAGGTTCGCTCCGGCATTCCTCTCCCCCCGAGCACGACCGGCCGCGGTACGGGCTTCAGCGTCTACGCAGCTGTCCTGGAAAAGATGAAAGCCGGCGACAGCGTCGAGCTGCTGCCCGTACAGGCGCGGTCGCTCGTTTCCTACGCCAAGAAGCAGGGCGTCAAGGTCGCGGTTCGCCGGTTGAGCGAGACGGCCACGGGCGTCTGGCGCCTGTAACCCCAAGCGAGACAGACATGACCACCGACACCATCGTCCAGCTCCCGCTCGACCAGCTGGTCGAGAGCCCCTTCAACCCGCGCAAGGTCTTCAACGAAGAAGCCCTGCGCGAGCTCGCCGTCACGATCGAGGTCGAGGGCCGCGTGTTGCAGCCCATCCTCGTGCGCCCGCGCCCGCGGCTGCCTGGCAGCGGCTTCGAGATCGTCTTCGGCCACCGCCGCTACCGCGCCGCCATCCTCGCCGGCCTGACCGACATCCCCGCCATGGTCCGCGCCATGACCGACGACGAAGCGCGCCGCGCCCAGATCGCCGAGAACCTGCAGCGTGCCGACGTGCACCCCATCGAAGAGGCCGAGGGCTTCCAGGCCCTGATCGATCTCGACCAGCAAACCGCCGACGACGTCGCCGCGCAGGTCGGCAAAAGCCGCAGCTACGTCTACGGCCGCCTCAAGCTCCTGGCTGCCGTGCCCGAGATCCGCAAGGCCTGCCTCGCCGGCGAGATCGGCAGCGAAGTCGCCCTCCTCATCGCTCGGCTGCGCACCGACAAGCTGCAGGCCAAGGCGCTCGGCTACATCCGGGCCGCCTACCTCGATCTCGACGACGGCGGCGCCAAGAGCTACCGCCGAATCCGCGACATGCTGAACGAGAAGTTCACGCTCAAGCTCTCCGAAGCGATGTTCGATGTCGACGACGAGATGCTCCTGCCCGAGGCCGGGTATTGCGGGCGCTGCCCGAAGCGCGCCGGCAACGCACCCGAGTTCGAAGACATCATCGGCCAGGACGAGTCCCGCCACGGCTACCTGAAGCACACCGGTGCAGACATCTGCACCGACCCCGACTGCTTCGACGCCAAGAAGAAGGCGCACCTGGCCAGGGAGGCCGCCAAGATCGCCGCCACCGGCAAGGTCATGGTCACCGGCAACGCCGCACGCGCCGCCGTTTCCGCGCAGGGCGAGATCAAGGGCGCCTACATCGAGCTGGCCGAGGTGAAGAAGCTGCTCAAGGCCGGCGGCCATTCGCAGGCCGCGTTCCAGGACCACGTCGTCACCATCCAGGACCCGCGCACCGGCAAGCTCAAGCAGGCCGTCAAGCGCGAGCACGTCACCGGCGGCGGCATCAAGCTCGCCGAGCCGAAGGCCACGCAGCGGCCGAGCTACGAAGAAGACCGCAAGAAGCGCGAGGCGGCCGAGCAGATCCGCGACCAGGCCGCCAAGGTCGAGACCAGCATCAATCTCATCCTGCTCGACAAGGTGCGCGCCGCCGCCGTGCAGCAGCCGCGCGGCGCCTTCGACACGCAGCTCATCGCCCAGCTCGCCTGGGCCGGCGTCGAGTACCGCAACCGCCAATCCCTGGCCAAGCTCTACGACAAGCCGAACGGCGAGGCGCTCGGCAAGTACATCGGCCAGATGCCCGGCGAGCAGCTCGGCTTCTTCATGCTCGACTGCGCGCTCATCGACAACGTGTACCTCGACGGCTGGAGCGCCCAGCGCGGCGACAACCCCGACGCCTTGCTCGCTGCCGCCAAGCACTACGGCATCGACGCTGCTGCCGTGCGCGCCGAGGTCACCGGCGAGGTTCCCAAGCCCGCGCCGAAGAAGAAGGCCAAGGCTGCCCAGCCAGCGGAAGTCGAGCCGGCGTGATCGCCGCCCTGGTGCGGGCCGCCGCTCTCGGCGATTGCGTGCAGCCAAAGCCTGCACAGGTCGCGCCTCACGTGCATGCAAAGGGGCCTGTCTCCATGCACAAGCGCAAGAGGCA
>JAYTYH010000590.1:0-2232 GCA_043742485.1 Rhizobacter sp. | reverse complement strand
GGCGGCGCAGCGGCAGCGACCAGCTTCGCTTCGAGCGCCGGCAGGCGGCGCGCAACGGCCGAGCAACTGCCGACGGCGACGCCAACGTAGCCGCGTTCGGCATCGCGCACCACGGCCACCATCGTCATCGAGATCGTCAGGTAGCGGCGGCCGCCGAGCTTGATGAAGGCCGAACGCGCGCCCGGACCACGTGCCGGGATGCGGATCGCGACGACGAGCTCGTCGGCCGCGCAGGCGGTGCGGCGGCTGCCAAGCACGAAGCGCTCCACCGGCAACTCGCGCTCGCCGCGCTCGCTCGCCAGCACCACGGTGGCGCCGAGCGCCATCAGCACCGGCGTGCCGTCGGCCGCGGGTGAGGCGTTGCAGAGGTTGCCGGCGACCGTGCCGGCGTTCTGGATCTGGACGCCGCCGACTTCACGCGCCGCCGCCTTCAGCGCGTCGAACAGCGGCGGCAGCTCGGCGCCGATCACGTCGCTCCAGGTCGTCGTGGCGCCGATGCGCCAGCCCTGCTCGTCGTGGCGGATGCCGCGCAGCGCCGCGATGGCGCCGAGATCAAGGACCGGTCCGGCGATGGGCCGGCCGACGTGCGCCGGGTAGAGGTCGGTGCCGCCGGCGAGCAGCACCCACGGGCACGAAGCCAGCAGCCGGGCTGCGCCGGCGATCGATTCGGGCCGCTCGAAACGGGGGATCACGGGTGGCAAGGCCTCGCCTGCTTCGAATGAAGTGTTTACTTCATTGCGGACTCAATCTAGCATGGCTTCGCCGGTTTGCAAAGCACACGACCGACGCCGCTCACACCTGCCCACGCGACGATGCCCGCCGCCCCCCGCGACGCCGCCAAGACCCGCCTGCGCATCCTGCGTGCCGCGCGCAACGAGTTCATGCGCCATGGCTACGGCGGCGCCCGCGTCGAGCGCATCTCGCGCACCGGCCGCTCCAGCGACCGGATGATCTATTACTACTTCGGCAGCAAGGAAGCGCTCTACCTCGAGGTGCTCGAAGGCGTGTACGTCGAGCTCGGCGAGGCCGAGAGCGCGCTCGTGCTCGACGCCGGCCGGCCGGTGGCGGCGCTCAGTGCACTGGTCGCCTTCACCTGGCACTATTACCTCGCGCACCCGGAGTTCGTGGCCCTGCTCAGCAACGAGAACCTCATGCGCGGGCTGCACATCGCCCGCTCGGCCAAGGTCAAGGGCCTGTCACGGCCGATCCTCGACATTTTGGGGACAATACTTACGGAAGGTGCCCGGCAGAAGGTGTTTCGCCGCGGCCTCGATGTCGAGCAGGTCTACCTCACGCTGGCCGCGCTCGGCTACTTCTACCTTTCGAACCGCTTCACCCTGTCGTCGTTCCTGGGCGCCGACCTGATGCGCGCCGACCGGTGCGAGGCTTGGCTCGCCGAGATCACCCGTGTGATGCTGGCTTCGGTGTCGATACCGGCAACCGCGGTCGGCACCACGACGACACGAACTCCCACGAAGAAGACCACGAAGGTTTGAATGGCCGCCTACGACATCCAGAAAGTCCTCACCGTCCACCACTGGAACGACTCGCTCTTCACCTTCACCTGCACGCGTGGCGCCAGCCTGCGCTTCGAGAGCGGCCACTTCGTGATGGTCGGCATGATGGTCGACGACAAGCCGCTGCTGCGCGCCTATTCGATCGCCAGCGCCCACTACGAGGAGCATCTCGAGTTCTTCAGCATCAAGGTCCAGGACGGGCCCCTGACCTCGCGCCTGCAGCACCTGAAGCCGGGCGACGACGTGCTCATCGGCCGCAAGCCCGTCGGCACGCTGGTGCTCACCGATCTGCTGCCCGGCCGCAACCTCTACCTGTTCTCGACCGGCACCGGCCTGGCGCCGTTCATGAGCATCATCCGCGACCCCGATGTCTACGAGCGCTTCGAGAAAGTGGTGCTCGTGCACGGCGTGCGCAAGGTCGACGAGCTCGCCTACGCCGATCTCATCGCCCAGGAGCTGCCGCAGCACGATCACCTTGGCGAGCAGGTCCGCGACCAGCTCGTCTACTACCCGACCGTCACGCGCGAGCCGTTCCGCAACCAGGGCCGCCTCCCTGACCTCATCGCCAACGGCAAGCTCTGCGCCGACATCGGCTTCACGCAGATCGATCCGGCCAGCGACCGCGCCATGATCTGCGGCGGCCCGGCGATGTTGAAGGACATGCGCGCCGTGCTCGACACCGCCGGCTTCGTCATCTCCAAAGGCATCGGCCAGG
>JAYTYH010000589.1:0-6888 GCA_043742485.1 Rhizobacter sp. | reverse complement strand
CCTGTGTCGAATCAGGCATCGGCGCAATCAGGAAATGCTCGCGGTAATAGACGAGCTCATCGATCGATTCCTGGATGTCGGCGAGCGCCGTATGCGCCTGCGCCTTCTTGAAGCCGGCCATCAACTCCGGCCGCCAGCGCCGCGCCAGCTCTTTCAGCGTGCTGACGTCGAGGTTGCGATAGTGAAAGAACGACTCCAGCCGCGGCATCGTCGCCGCCAGGAAGCGCCGGTCCTGGCAGATGCTGTTGCCGCACATGGGCGACACGCCCTTCTTGACGTAGCGCTGCAGAAAGTCGATGACCTGAGCCTCGGCCTGCGCCTCGTCGATCGTCGACGCGCGGACCCGGTCGGTCAGGCCGCTGCGGCCGTGGGTACCGGTGTTCCAGGCGTCCATACCGGCCAGGACGGCGTCGCTCTGGTGAATCGCCAGCACCGGGCCCTCGGTGCGATGGCCGAGATGGGCGTCGGTGACGACGACGGCGATCTCGATGATGCGATCGCGATCGGGCAAGAGCCCGGTCATCTCCAGGTCGATCCAGACCAGGTTGTGTTCGTCGGCGGTAAGTGGGCTGTCGGTCATGCGTTTCTCCTTGTGGGGAAATTCTCGCAGCACCTTGCCGCCCGGGCTCCGCACCTACACTGGCAGCGATGCCATCCCTGCTCTGGACGAGTCTCTTTGCCGCCGCCCTCGTGCTCTCGCTGGTCACGCGCGCCTGGTTGTCGGCGCGGCAGGTCCGGCACGTGGCGCGGCACCGCGACGAAGTGCCGCCGGCCTTCGCGGCGTCGATCCCGCTCGCCGCCCATCAGAAGGCTGCCGACTACACACTGGCCCGCGCCCGTGTCGGCCACTGGCAGATGGTCGCTGGCGCCGTCACCCTCTTGGCGTGGACGCTGTTCGGTGGCCTCGACGCGCTCAACGCCGTCGTTCGCGACGCGGTCTTTCCGCGCTGGGGCGCTCTCGCCTACGGCGTGCTGTTGGTCGCGGCGTTCTCCGTGATCGGCAGCGTTCTCGAGTTGCCATTCGAGCTCTACTCGACCTTCCGTCTCGAGCAGCGCTTCGGATTCAACCGGGTGACGTGGAAGCTCTGGCTTGCCGATGCGGTGAAAGGTCTTGCGCTCGGCATCGTCCTCGGCCTGCCGCTGCTGGCACTCGTGCTCTGGATCATGAGCGCAGCGGGACCCTTGTGGTGGCTGTGGGCGTGGGCGGCCTGGATGGCGATCGTGCTGGTCGCGCAGATCCTGGTGCCGACCGTGATCGCGCCGATGTTCAACCGCTTCGAAGAGCTCGAGGATGCGGCGCTGGCCGACCGCATCCGGGCCCTGATGGCGCGAGCGGGTCTGGCTGCCAGCGGCCTGTTCGTGATGGACGGTAGCCGGCGGTCGGCGCACGCCAACGCCTACTTCACCGGCTTCGGCCGGGCCAAGCGCGTCGTCTTCTTCGACACCCTGCTGGCGCGGCTGGCGCCGCCAGAGGTGGAAGCGGTGCTGGCCCACGAGCTCGGCCACTTCAGGCTGCATCACATCAGGAAGCGGATGCTGGCGATGGCCGCCTTGACGCTGGCGTTCTTCGCCCTGCTTGGCTGGCTGTCAACACGCACCTGGTTCTACACGGGCCTCGGCGTCGGCCCGAACATGGGCGCCCCGAACGACGCTGTGGCGTTGCTGCTGATGCTGCTCGCGGCACCGGTGTTCTTGGTATTCGCGACGCCGCTGTTCTCGCGCTGGTCGCGCCGCGACGAGTTCGAAGCCGACGCTTTTGCCTGCCTGCAGGCCGATGGTCGCGACCTGGCATCGGCCCTGCTGAAGCTGCACGAGGACAACGCCTCGACGCTGACGCCCGACCCGCTCTACGCACGCTTCTACTATTCTCATCCGCCCGCCGTCGAGCGGCTTGCGGCCTTGTCACATCGCCCGACCACCACCGCACCATGACCAACTTCCTCGAACAGAAATGCGAGAAGCGCGCCGCCGCCATGAACCACGACGCCGTTCGCGATCACCTCGCGCAGTCGAGCGGCTGGCGCGAGGCCGAAGGCGGCATCGAGAAGACGTTCTCGTTCAAGGGCTGGCTCGAGACGGTTGCCTTCGTCGATGCGCTCGCGTGGGTGTGCCACGTCGAGGACCACCATCCCGAACTGCGCCTGAGCTTCGACCGCTGCACGGTTCGTTTCTCGACCCATTCGGCCGGCGGCATCTCGCAGAACGACTTCATCTGCGCCGCCAAGACCGACGCCCTCGTCGCCTTCGTTGGCTGAAGCGGCGGCATCGGCAGAGGCGACCGGTCGGGTCGTTTCCGGCCACGGCCGGCACGTCGTCGTCGAGGCAGAGGGCGGCGCGCGGGTGCTCTGCCACACGCGCGGCAAGAAGAGCGAGTGCGTCGTCGGCGACCTCGTCCGCTGGCGGCCGTCGGGCGATGAAGGCGTCGTCGAGTCGTGCCTGCCGCGCCGCAATCTCCTGTATCGGCAAGACGCCTGGAAGACGAAGGCCTTCGCCGCCAACATCGACCAGATGCTCGTCGTCGTCGCCGCCGAACCCGTCTTCAGCGAGTCGCAGCTGGCGCGCGCGTTGATCGGCGCCGAGGCCGCGGCGATTCCTTCCTGCATCGCGCTCAACAAGCGCGACCTGCCGGCGTTCGCCGCCGCCGAAGCGCGGCTGGCGCCCTACGCAGCGATCGGCATCGAGATCGTCGGCCTGGCGCTGAAGAACGACGCCGAGGGATCACGCCGGGAGTTGAGCACGCTGCTCGATGGGCGCTCGACGATCGTGCTCGGCCCGAGCGGCGCTGGCAAGAGCACGCTCGTCAACCTGATGGTCGCCGACGCCAGAGCACAGGTCGGCGAGATCTCGTCGGCGCTGAACACGGGCCGGCACACGACCACGGCCACGCACTGGTACTGGCTCGACGAAAGTCGCACGAGCGCGCTGATCGACTCACCAGGCTTCCAGGAGTTCGGGCTGCGCCAGATTCCGGCCGACAAGCTGGCGTCGTTGATGCCCGACATCGGCAAGCACGCGAGCGAATGCCGCTTCTACAACTGCAGCCATCGGCACGAGCCGGGCTGCGGTGTGCTGACAGCGCTCGAGCGCGGCGAAATCGCCGCGTCGCGCTATCGCATCTATCTAGAGATCCTCGACGAGCTAAGCAGTTGAGCAGCCAGAGCGGCGATGCGCCGGCCGGCTCGATCGATTAACCGATCAGATTCGCGAGCGACAGCAACGCCAGCAGCAGCATCCAGAGCACGACCGAGCGCCAGACCAGCGCGACGATGCTGCGCAAGTGACCGAGCTGCGGCGGCACGCCGGAAGTCGAGCCTTCGGCATCAGCCGATTCGGGCGGCGCGCCGGCCTCGAAAGTCTTGGCGCGATCGAGCACCAGTGCCGGCGCCGAGCCGCCGCCGAGGCGGACGCCGACAGCACCCGCCGCCGCCGCCAGGATCACACCCTCGTTGTCGTACTTCCACAGCGAGGCGTCGCGGCGCCAGCCGTTGACCGCTTCCTCGAAGTTGCCGACGACGGCGAAGCCCGACGCCGTCAAGCGCGCCGGAATGTGGTCGAGCAAATGGAACAGACGCAGCGACAGCGCCATCAGCCGCTCGTTGACCACGATGCCGCCCTGGCCGCTGCGATACGACCAGTAGCGGCTGACGAATTCGGCGAGCCGATAGAGCACTGCGCCCGCCGGACCGAGCCCGAAGGTGGAGCAAAGAACGAACCAGAAGAAGACGCCGAAAACGTGGCGGTGTGCCGCCAGCAACGAGTGCTCGATGAGGTGACGCAGGAACTCGGACGGCGGCAGCTCGCTGGTGTCGAGGTGCCGCCATTCAGCGAGCAGCCGGCGTGCTTCGCTCTCGTCGCCGCGATCGAGGGCGGCACGGATGTCGGTGAAGTAATGGCTGAACTGGCGAAAGCCGAGGGTGAGGTACAGGACGGCCACATCGAAGGCCAGGCCGAGCAGGCTTGCCGTCTGGTTCAGGGCCGCGTAGAGGGCCCAGCAAGCCAGCGCCGGCACGAGCACGGTGATGCACCAGACGACCCAGGCGTGGCTCTCGCGGCCGGCATCGAAGTTGCGCGCGGTCGCCTGGATCCAGCTCGTCAACGCATCGTGGACCGGATTGCCCCGAGGCAGAGGCTTGACCTGCTCGAGCAGAAGAGCGAACAGGACGGCAAAAAAACTCATGCCGTTCGATCATAGCGGCGGGTTTCTGCACGGCCGCCGGCCGCGGCGATCAGGCCGCGAGAAAGCGGTAGAGGTTACGCAGCATGGCGGCCGTGGCGCCCCAGATGAAGTAGCGCCGCGGCCGGCCGTCGGCGTCGACACCCTGCCAGGGAATGGAGAGGAACTCGCGTTTCACGCCAGCGATGTCGACGGCGTGGCGCTGATGATTCGCCGGGTTCATGAGCCAGGCCAGCGGCACCTCAAACACTTCGGCGACCTCGAACGGATCGGCGCACAGCGCGAGGTCGGGCCGAACGAGGCCGATCACCGGCGTCACGACGAATCCGGTGCCGGTCGTGTAGGTCGGCAAGGCGCCGAGCACCTCGACCTCGGCCGGGTCGAGGCCGATTTCCTCGCTGGCCTCGCGCAACGCTGTCGCGACTGCGTCGGCGTCGCTCGCTTCGGCGCGGCCGCCGGGGAAACTGATCTGGCCGGGATGGTCGTGGAGATGGTCGGTGCGCTGGGTCAGCAACACCGTCATGGGCTCGCGCAAGACGATCGCGACGAGCACCGAGGCATCGGCCGGCGGCCGATCGGTGAAACGCACCTCGCCGGTGATCTCGGGCCGCCACTCCGGGCGGACCTCGAAACGGCGGCGAATCGCAGCCGAGTCGAAAGCCGTGGCAGCCACGGCAGGAAGATGCGAGTCCGTTGCGAGAACCGGCAGGTCCTCGGGCTTGAACGGAAGACTCAGGCCAGCTTCTCTTTGATGCGCGCCGATTTGCCCGACCTCTGGCGGAGGTAATAAAGCTTGGCGCGGCGAACGTCGCCACGGCGCTTGACCTCGATCGACGCGATCAGCGGACTGTAGGTCTGGAACGTGCGCTCGACGCCCTCGCCGCTTGACACCTTGCGAACGATGAAGCTCGAGTTGAGGCTCCGATTGCGCTTTGCGATGACGACGCCTTCGAAGGCCTGCAGCCGCTTGCGCGTGCCTTCGACGACGTTGACACTGACGATCACCGTGTCGCCCGGCGCGAAGACCGGGATGGGGCGGTTGAGTCGCGCGATTTCTTCGCGCTCGAGAGTCTGAATCAAGTCCACGGGGTAGCTCCTGGCGATCGTGCGGGGCGCTGTTCGAAGAATTTGGCGGCCATGAAGCCCGCCTGGGTCGGTCGTTCGGCGAGCCCTGGGGCCCGATGCGCGACCCTGCGCTGCAGAGGATCGGAAAAACCTAGAATTATAGCTTTGTGGGCTGTCGCGCCACGAGGAACGATTCATCGGCGGCGTCGAGATGCCCGTCGGCGCGTGCGCTCGTGAGCAACTCCGGTCGACGATCGGCCGTGAGGGCCAGCGACTGCTGTCGGCGCCAGCGAGCGATCGCAGCGTGATTGCCCGACATCAGCGCCTCGGGCACGTCGCGGCTTGCCTGCGATGCGTCGAGATGCTCCGGCCGGCTGTAGTGCGGGAAGTCGAGCAGTCCCTCGGAGAAGCTGTCCTGCTGATGCGATCGCGCATCGCCGAGAACGCCCGGCTGCAGGCGCGCGACGGCGTCGAGCAGGATGAGCGCTGGCAGTTCGCCGCCCGAGAGGACATAGTTGCCGAGGCTGATCTCGACATCGACGTGGTCGTCGACGAACCGCTGGTCGACGCCTTCGTAGCGCGCGCACAAAAGGATGGCCCCTTGGCCGCGAGCGAACTCGGCCACCGTGTCCTGGCGCAGCAGCGTTCCGGCTGGCGAGAAGTTGACGAGCGGCGCCGAACTCGAGTCGTCGCGGTCGATGCGGATCGCAGCGAGAGCGCGCAGCAGCGGCTCGACCAGCAACAACATTCCGGGGCCACCGCCGTAGGGACGATCGTCGACTCGGGCATGCGGCGGGTCGCCGAAATCGCGCAGGGCCCAGAGCCGCACGTCGACCTGCTTCGACTCGAAGGCACGCCGCGTCACGCCGTGAACGAGGGGCGCGGCGAACAGCTCCGGAAACAGGGTGATGACGTCGAAGCGCATGGCCGTGGCGTCAGTAGTCGTGGCCCCAATCGACGACGATCCGGCGCGTGGCGATGTCGACGCTGTCGACGTAGGCCGACACGAAGGGAATCAGGATCTCCTCGGCGCTCTCGCCGCCCAGGATTCGCAAGACGCTTTGTGGGCCGGTGTCGATCAGCCCCGTGACTCTGCCGAGCACGGCCTGGTCGCGATTGACGACCTCGAGACCGATCAGGTCGGCCCAGTAGAACTCGTCTTCGCCGGTGGCCGGGAAGCTGGACCGCGCCACGAAGATGCGCGCCCCGCGAAACGATTCCGCGGCAGTACGGTCGGCGATCGCCGCCGAGGTGGCCACGAGGCCGTCACCGTGCTCGCGCACCTCGCCGATGTCGAGCACCGTGGCCGGCAACGCCACCACTTGGCGGGCAAGCGTGTCGGCGGGTTTGAGGTACCAGCGCTTCGCGCCGAGGAGCGCGTCGGCCGGCTCTGCATACGGCTGGACGCGGATCCAGCCCTTCAGCCCCCAGGCCTCGACGATGCGTCCGACTTCGAGGGCGTCTTCAGGCCAGCCGGCCGGCAAAATTGCGTCAGACAGCGGCGGTCTTGGCTTGTTCGACCAGGCGCTTGACGGTCGGCGACATCTGGGCGCCATGACCGGTCCAGTGCTCGACGCGGTCGAAGGCGACGCGCAGGGGCTGCTCGCTGCCCGAAGCCACGGGGTTGTAGAACCCGACGCGCTCGATGA
>JAYTYH010000588.1:0-4375 GCA_043742485.1 Rhizobacter sp. | reverse complement strand
GATCGTCATGGGCAGCGCCTCCGAGGTCGCCAAGGGCATCGCCAAGCTGGCCAAGCCGGTCAACGGCAAGAAGCCGCCGGTGCTGAAAGACCCGAAGAGCCAGGTCATCTTTGAAAAGGGCGTCATCACGCTGGTCAGCGACAAGATCCCGCCCAAGTTCGCGCGGTTGATCCAGCTGGCGCTGAAGGCGCAGACGGGCAAGGGCCCGAAGGTGCGGATGCGCAAGACCACCGGCGAGGCCGAGGAGAGCGGCGGCGGCGAGGAGGTCAACGCCGACATGTTCAAGGTCGACGAAGAAGCCGTCGACCCGAAGGAGGCCGCTGCCGCGAAGGCGGACTTCGATCGCAGCTGGGCCAAGACCAAGGCCGATGTCGTGAAGGCGCTGCCTTCACGGTCACAGGAAGAAAAGGTCGAGATCGCTGGCCTGCTCAAAGACGCCGATGCCGCCGCGCACAAGAGCGACTACATCGACGCACTGGAAACGCTGGAGGCGATCCTCGGCATCCTCGACACGACGCCGGTCGCCGACGACGAGGACGACGCACCCGTGGCGGCCGTGGCCGCGCCGCCGTCCGCCAAGGGCGGCAAGAACGACCTCGCCGCGTATCGCGGCGCCTGGAACGACACCTGCAAGTCGGCTGTCGGCGAGATCACGACGCTGCGCGGCAAGATCGCCGCGATGTTCTCCGACGGCTCGCAGGCCGACGCCCTCAAGGGCGCGCTGGGCACGCTCGACATGCGCGTCGCGACGCTGAAGAACGACGTACTGAGCAAGCAGTTGGCCGCCGCCGCCGACCCTAAGAACGCGTCACGGCGCGACGCGCTCGCGGCATCGGCCAAGCAGACGGTGGCGCAGCTGCGCAAGTTCGTCGATCAGCACCCGGTCATGAAGGAGCTCGACGACAACGAGGTCCACAAGATCAGTGCCGCCGGCACGGTGTCGGCCAAGCTCAGGGAAATCGAGAACGCGCTGGCCTGATCACGAATTCCGGGGCCGCCGACGGGCCCGGCTCAGGAGCTGCCATCGTCCGGCAGCGTCGCTGGCGGCACGGCGGCTCTCCAGCCCTTCTTGCGGTGTTCTGCGACGATATTCGTGTAGATGCCTCCGCGCACGTTCCAGCGCGCCGTGATGCGGGCATAGCGTGGCTTCGCCGCGGCGACGAGGTCGTCGAGGATGCTGTTGGTGACCTTCTCGTGGAAGGCGCCTTCGTCGCGATAGCTCCACATGTAGAGCTTCAGGCTCTTCAGCTCGATGCACAGCCGATCCGCGACCATGTCGATCGTGAAACGCGCGAAGTCGGGCTGGCTCGTCAGCGGGCAGTTGCAGGTGAACTCGGGGATGACGAACTGGATCGCGTAGTCGCGTTCAGGCGCCGGGTTGTCGAAGACATCGAGGCGCTTGAGCGGCCGGGTCGGCGCGGTGGCGACCGGCCGGGTCGAGACGAGGGGCGCGGAACGGGCGGCTCGGGGCATGAGGCAGGGGTGCGGCGGCACGAAAACAGAAGGGGCGATGCTATCATCCGAGCGCTCTCCGCTTGCCAGAAACTGGCATTTTAGATAATTAAATCAACAGCTTAGCGCGAGCCCCGCCTTTTCACATGCGCCTCAATTCGATCAAGCTCTCGGGCTTCAAGTCGTTCGTCGAACCGACCCACTTCCAGCTTCCGGGCCAGCTTGTCGGCGTCGTCGGTCCGAACGGCTGCGGCAAGTCGAACATCATTGATGCGGTGCGTTGGGTGCTCGGCGAGAGCAAGGCCAGCGAGCTGCGCGGCGAGTCGATGCAGGACGTCATCTTCAACGGCTCGGGGCAACGCAAGCCGGCCGGGCGCGCCAGCGTCGAGCTCGCCTTCGACAACGCCGACGGCCGTGCCGGCGGCCCGTGGAGCCGCTTCGCCGAGATCGCCGTCAAGCGCGTCCTGACGCGCGACGGCACCAGCGGCTACTACATCAACAACCAGGTCGTGCGCCGCCGCGACGTCCAGGACGTGTTCCTCGGCACCGGCCTCGGTCCACGTGCCTACGCCATCATCGGCCAGGGCACCATCTCGCGGATCATCGAAAGCAAGCCCGAGGAGTTGCGGTTCTTCCTCGAGGAGGCCGCGGGCGTCTCGAAGTACAAGGAGCGTCGCCGAGAGACCGAGAACCGGCTCAAGGACACGCGCGAGAACCTGACCCGCGTCGACGACATCCTGCGCGAGCTGAACCAGAACCTCGAGCGCCTCGAGTCGCAGGCCGAGGTCGCCGGCCACTATCGCGCCCTGCAGGACGAGGCCCAGCTCAAGCTGCATCAGCTCTGGTTCCTGCGCCATCGTGACGCGGCACGCGAGGAAGAGCGCGTCAAGCAGGCCGTGGTCGCGGCGGCCGCTGCGCTCGAGTCGCGCGTCGCCGATCTGCGCCGCACCGAGGCCGGCCTCGAGGCGATCCGGCAGTCGCACTACGACGCCAACGATGCCCTCCATGCCGCCCAGGGCGCGCTCGGCCAGGCCGCGCTCGAAGTCAGCCGGCTCGAGGAACGGATCCGCTACGTCGCCGAGGGTCGCGATCGAATCGTGCGCCAGCGCGCCGACCTCGAAGCGCAGAGCGCGTCGTGGCGCGGGCGCGAGAGCGAAGCCGCCGACGAGCACGACCGCACCGGCGGCAAGCTCGAGATCAGCGCCGCCGTGGCCGCCGACCTGGCCGTGACGCTGCAGGCGCACGTCGCCGTGCTCGCCGGCCTCGAGAAGTCGCTGCGGGATGCCGAGGCGGTGAGCGGCGAGCAGCGCAGCGTCGTCGCCGGTGTGCAGCAGCGGATCCAGGTCTCTGCCGCGGAGTCGCGCGGCATCGACGAACGGCTCGAGCAGTCGAATACGCGCCGCGCCAGGTTGCTGGCCGAGGAAAAGGGCCTGCAGGCGGTCGACGCGGCCGAGCTCGCGTCGGTGCGTCAACGCGCCACCGACGCCGAGGCCCGCCACGCCGAGGCGGCGGTGCGTCTGGCCGAGTGGCAGGAGCGCGTTCCGGCACTCGATGCCGCGCGCCGCGAGCTGCAGGCCGGCGCCAACGACGAGAGCCGTCGTCATGCCGAGCTCGGCGCCCGCCTCGGCGCCCTGCAGGCGCTGCAGGAGAAGGTGCAGGTCGAGAACAAGCTCAAGCCCTGGTTGACGAAGCACGGCCTCGCCGACCAGACCGGTCTCTGGACCCGCCTGCGCATCGACGCCGGCTGGGAGGCCGCCCTCGAAGCGGCCTTGCGCGAGCGCCTCGGCGCCATCGAGATCGGCCGGCTCGACACCGTGCGCGCCTTCGCCGCCGACGCGCCGCCGGCCCGCCTCGCCTTCTTCTCTGCCTCGGCCGCCACCCATGTGAGCGAGCACCGCAAGCTGCCGCGCCTGGCCGACAAGCTCCGCCTCGGCGATTCGGGCCTGGCCGCCTTGCTCGGCGACTGGCTCGAAGGCGTCTACACCGCCGACGATTTCGACGCCGCTCTGGCCGCGCGCTCCGGCCTCGCCCACGGCGAGGTCGTGATGACGCGCGAAGGCCACGCCGTCAGCCAGTTCGCGGTCAGCTTCTATGCGCCCGACTCCGAGCAGGCCGGCTTGCTGGCGCGGGCCCAGGAGATCGAGAACCTCGTCAAGCAGACGCGCGCGCAGTCGCTCATCGCCGACGAAGCGCGCAGCCAGCTCGCGCGCGCCGAAGCGGCGAGCACCGACGCCGCCGGGCAACTCGCCGCCAGCCAGCGCGCCACCGCCGAGGCGCAGTCGTTCGCGCACCGCCAGCAGGTCGAGCTGATGCGGCTGACGCAGCTCTCGGCGCAGACCGAAGCGCGGCGCACGCAACTCGGCGGCGAACGCGAGAGCCTCGACGCCGAGCTGGCGGCGCTGACGGCGCGTCGCGAGGCGACCGAGGCAGCCTTCGAGGCGCTCGACGGCGAGCTCGGCGTCGCCCAGGAAAAGCACGCCGACCTCGACGGCGCCGTTACCCTGTCGCGGCGCGCCCTCGATGGTGGCCGCGCCGAGCTGCGCGATCTCGAACGCCGCACTCAGGAGGCGCAGTTCGAACGCCGCACGCTCGACGCCCGCCGGCTCGAGCTCGAGCGCGCCATCGCCACCGCGCGCCAGCAGCTCGATGCCAACCAGAAAGCCGACACCGCGCTGGCCGCCGAGCACGAACGCCTCGGCGACGCCTCGGCCGAAGGCGAGTTGCATACGGCGCTGGCGACCAGGCTCGATCGCGAGCGCGGCCTCGGCGAGAAGCGCAGCCTCTACGACGACCTCGCCCTGCGCCTGCGCGCCGCCGACGAGGAGCGGCTCGGCCACGAGCAGGCGCTGCAGCCGCTGCGCGACCGCGTCGGCACGCTGAAGCTCGAGGAGCAGGCCGCCCAGCTCGGCGGCGCCCAGTACCT
>JAYTYH010000587.1:0-1557 GCA_043742485.1 Rhizobacter sp. | reverse complement strand
GGTCGGCGCGCGGCCGATGTCGGTCAGGCCCTGGTGCGTGAGTTCGTTGACGTTCTTGCCGTCGCGCCCGAGCTTGCGCCACCAGACGCCGAGGCCGTTGACGACGCCGGCGCGGGCGCGCTCGCCGACCACCGCCTTGCAGACGACGCTGCCGCGCCCGTTGAAGATGCGCACGACGGCGCCCGAGACGATGCCGCGCGGGCTCGCATCGGCGGCGGAGATCTCGAGCACCGGCTCGCCCTCGATCGCACGCAGGCTCTTGACGTTGACGAAGCTCGAGTTGAGGAAGTTGCGCGCCGGTGGCGAGATCATCGCCAGCGGAAAGCGCGCGTGCAGCGCCGGCGTGCTCGACGCCGATTCGTAGTTCGGCACGTGGTCGGGCAGATCCACGCCAGTCCGGTCCGCGAGCCCGGGCACGGCGATCAGGCACTTGCCATTGGCAGTCGGAAAGCCGCCGTTCGCGAACGGCGCCTCCGGCAGGTCGAGCTTGACCCAGCCCCTGGCACGCAGCGCGTCGAAGTCGACGCCGCCCCGGGCCGGCGCGCGGAAGGCGGTGCGGGCCAGCGTCTCGTCGCTGTCGGCGAAACAGGCGTCGTCGAAGCCCATCGCGGTGGCGAGTTCGCGAAAGATCTGCGTGTTCGGCTTCGCCTCGCCGAGCGGCGCGATCGCGGCCTCGTTGACGAGCGCGTAGGTGTGGCCGTAGCTGGTGTGGACGTCGAGGTGCTCGAGCTGCGTCGTCGCCGGCAAGACGTAGTCGGCGTAGTCGGCGGTGTCGGTCATGAAGTGCTCGAGCACCACCGTGAAAAGGTCGTCGCGGGCGAAGCCGCGCACCACCTTGGCCGACTCGGGCGCGATCGCCACCGGGTTGCTGTTGTAGACGACGAGCGCCTCGATCTTCGGCCCGAAGCGCGTGCCGTCGGCGAGTCGCTCGTCGCTCTCGCGCAGGAGGTCGTCGCCGATCGTCGTCATGTTGATGGTGCGCGGCAGCCGCACCGCCGAGCGCGTGAGCAGGTCGGGCCGTTGCAGCGCAGCGTCGTCACGGGCCTGGCCGTACCAGCCCGAGCTCGAGAGCAGCAGGCCGCCGGCCCGGTGCCGCCAGGCGCCGACCAGGCACGGCAGGATCGCGATCAGCCGCGTCGCGTTGCCGCCGCCACGTGTGCGCTGCATGCCGTAGTTGAGGCGGATCGCCGCCGGCTTCGTGGTGCCGTAGTCGTGGGCCAGGGCGCGCACCTGGGCGGCGTCGATGCCGCAGGTGGCCGCGGCGCGTTCCGGCGGCCACTGCAGCGCCCGCTCGCGCATCGCCGGCCAGCCGTCGACGTGGCGCTCAATGTAGTCGTGGTCGAGCCAGTCGTTGACGACCAGCTCGTGCATGACGCCGAGCGCGAGGGCGCCGTCGCTGCCCGGCATGAGCGCGATGTGCCCGTGGCATTTCGCCGCCGTTTCGGTGCGCCGAGGGTCGATGCAGATCAGTTTGGCACCGGCCCGCTTGGCTTCCTGCGCGTAGGTCCAGAAGTGCAGGTTCGAGGTGATCGAGTTGCTGCCCCAGATGACGATGAG
>JAYTYH010000586.1:0-1533 GCA_043742485.1 Rhizobacter sp. | reverse complement strand
CATCGCGCCGAAGGTTCGTACAGCGCCGCGCACGCCCGCTTCGTGCCGCTCAGCACGCTGCCGGTCTACGCGCGCCAGTCGTTTCGCGAGAACGTCTTCGGCAGCGACGCCAAAGCGCCGCTCGCGTCGGGTACCGAGGCGTTCCGCAACGACGACGTGCGTGTCTGGTCGCAGGACGGCGAAGTGCTCGTCGCGAGCATCACCGCCAAGCTGCATCTCATCAGCCCGGGCGTGATCGAAGGGTTGTTGAAGGCCGTCGATCTCGCCGAGGAGTCGTATCGCGGCCTTGTGATCTGGTCGCCCGACGACGTGTTCTCGGCCGGCGCCAACCTCGAGGCGTTGATGCCGATCTTCATGCAGAGCGGCGGCAAGGGCATCCTGCCGGAAGTGAAGAAGCTGCAGGACGCGATGCTGCGCATTCGCTACGCAGCCGTGCCGGTGGTCGCCGCGGTGCGTGGCATCGCCCTCGGCGGCGGCTGCGAACTGGCGCTGCATGCCTCGAAGCGCGTCGCCGCGATGGAAAGCTACATGGGCTTCGTCGAGGTCGGCGTCGGCCTGCTGCCGGCCGGTGGTGGCCTCACGTACCTGGCGCGCCGCGCCGCCGAGATGGCGAATGCGGCCGGCGCCGGTGCCGACATCCTGAAGTTCCTCGGCGATGGCTTCACGAGCGCCGCCACGGCACGCGTGGGCACCAGCGCGATCGAGGACCGCAAGATGGGCTTCTTGCTCTGGAGCGACGTGATCGTGCCGAACAAGGACGAGTTGCTGCACGTCGCCAGCGCCCAGGTCCGGGCGATGGCGGAGAGCGGCTGGCGGGCGCCGGCGCGGGCGCTGTTCCCGGTCGCCGGCCGCAACGCCATCGCCACCATCAAGGCGCAGCTCGTCAACCTGCGCGACGGCGGCTTCGCCAGCGCCCACGACTTCCACATCGCCGCGCTGATCGCCGACGTGGTCTGCGGCGGCGACGTCGATGCCGGATCGATGGTCACCGAGGAGTACCTGATGGCGCTCGAGCGCAAGCATTTCTGTGCCCTGCTCGACCACCCGAAGACGCAGGAACGGATCATGGGCATGCTGCAGACCGGCAAGCCCGTTCGCAACTGAAGAAGGACGATGCAAATGACGAAGCAAGTGCAAGACGCCTACATCGTCGCCGCCACCCGCACGCCGATCGGCAAGTCGGGGCGCGGCTATTTCAGGAACACGCGGCCCGACGATCTGCTCATCGCCGTCATCAAGAGCGCGATGCGGCAGGTGCCGACGCTCGACCCCGGTGCCATCGAGGACGCGATCGTCGGCTGCTCGTTCCCGGAAGGCGAGCAGGGCATGAACATGGCGCGCATCGCGGTGGCGCTCTGCGGCTTTCCGAAGCCGGTCGGTGGCGTCACCGTCAACCGCTTCTGCGCTTCCGGGCTGACGGCGATCCAGATGGCCGCCGACCGCATCCGCGTCGGCGAGGCCGACGTGCTGATCGCCGGCGGCGCCGAGTCGATGAGCCTGGTGCCGATGGGCGGCAACAAGCCGTCGTTCAAC
>JAYTYH010000585.1:0-3346 GCA_043742485.1 Rhizobacter sp. | reverse complement strand
CGCCCACGCGCCGGCGGCGGTGTCGAAGTCGCGGTACGAGAGGCCGAAGGTGTCGCCGGTGAACCAGCCGCGGCTGGCCGCGTCCCAGATGCAGTGGTGATGCATGGCATGGCCGGGCGTGTCGATGAAGTGCAGCGGCCGGCCGGCGAGCTCGATCGTCATGCCGTCATGGGTTTGCAGCACACGCGCGGCCGCCACGGGTTGCAGCGTGCCGTACGAGCGTTCGACCTCGGCGGCGCCGTACACGGCAGTCGCGCTCGCGACGAGGTGAACCGGATCGATGAGGTGGCGGGCGCCGCGCGGGTGGACGACGAGGCGGGCGTTCGGCAGGCTCTGCATCAGCGGCCCGGCGCCGCCGGCGTGGTCGAGATGAACGTGGGTCGCGATCACGTAGTCGACCGCGTCCGTCGCCAGGCCTTCGGCTTCGAGCGCGGCCAGCAGCCGCGGCACCGACCGGTTGGTGCCGGTGTCGACGTACGCGGCGCGGCCGCCCTCGACGATCAGGTAGGCAGCGTCGAACAGCGGCCGGTGAAAGCCGGTGTCGACGACGGCGATGCCGTGCGCGAGGGTCTGGACGAAGGCGGGTCGGGTCATGTCGGGAGCGAGTCGCCTCGGGGCGAAAGGCGGGCGTGATGGGCCGATCGATTCTAGAGAGCGCGCCGCCGACGGGGATACGCCACCGCGCTCAGAATCGGTTACCGGCTGGCCGTGCCGGCCACGTGTGGAGACGCAGATGAATGCCACCCCTTTTCCATCCGCGCCCCGGGCATCGCGCCCCGTCGGTGTCCGCGCAGGCCTAGGGATCGCGCTTGCCGCTGCCGTCGCTGGCTGCGGCGCAGTCGGCCCCATCGGCCCGATGGCCACCGAGGCCAACCTCGCCGCCATCAAGCCGGGCATGACGCGCGACGAAGTGCTCTCCCGCGTCGGCCGGCCGACCTGGGTCTTCGGCGTGCGGCAGGAGAACCTGTCGATCTGGAACTACCGCTTCTATCGCGGCGACTGCGTGATCTACCAGATCAGCATTCGCCCCGACGGCACCGTGCGCGACTCAGCCACCGGGTACGACCCGGCCTGCGACGGCCCGAACCGGATCTGACCCGCTCGTCAGGCCGCCAGCAACTGCCTGAGCACGAACGGCAGGATGCCGCCGTGGCGGTAGTAGTCGACCTCGATCGCGGTGTCGATGCGCAGAGTCAGCGGCACTGACTTGCTCTTGCCGTTGGCCGTGTGGATGACAAGCGTGGCGTCCTGCTGCGGCCGCAGGTCGGCGGCGATCGTGACATCGAAGGTCTCGTCGCCCTGGATGCCGAGCGACTCCCATGAGTCGCCTGGCTTGAACTGCAGTGGCAGCACGCCCATGCCGACGAGGTTCGAGCGGTGGATGCGTTCGAAGCTCTTCGCGACCACCGCCTTGATGCCGAGCAACTGCGTACCCTTCGCGGCCCAGTCGCGGCTCGAGCCGGTGCCGTATTCCTCGCCGCCGAAAACGATCGTCGGCGTGCCTTCCTCGATGTACTTCATGGCGGCGTCGTAGATAAACATCTTCTCGCCCGAGGGCTGGAAGAGGGTGACGCCGCCTTCCTCCCGCGAGCCGCTTTCGCCCGCCGGGATCATCAGGTTCTTGATGCGCACGTTGGCGAAGGTGCCACGCATCATCACGTCGTGGTTGCCGCGTCGTGAGCCGTAGGAGTTGAAGTCGGCCTTCATGACGCCGTGTTCCTTCAGCCAGATTCCCGCCGGAGAGGATTCCTTGATCGCGCCGGCGGGCGAGATGTGGTCGGTGGTGATCGAGTCGCCGAAGAGGGCCATCGCGCGCGCGCGCTTGACGCCGATCTCGGCGGCGGGCGGCACCATCTCGAAGCCACGGAAGAAGGGCGGCTCGGCGATGTAGGTCGACTCCGGCCAGTTGTAGACCTGGCCGCTCACGCCCTTGATCTTTTCCCAGAGCGGGCCCGGCTCGCTCGCGACCTTGTCGTAGTTGGCCTTGTAGGCCTTGCCGTTCATCGCGTACTTCATCAGCGCCGCGATCTCGTCGCTGCTGGGCCAGATGTCACCGAGAAAGATGTCTTTGCCACCTTTACCCTTGCCAACCGGCTCGGTCATGAGGTCTCGCAGCACCGTGCCGGCGATCGCGTAGGCGACGACGAGCGGCGGGCTGGCGAGAAAGTTCGCCTTCAGGTTCGGATGGATGCGTGCCTCGAAGTTGCGGTTGCCCGAGAGCACCGCTGCGCAGACGAGGTCGTTGCGGGTGATGACGTCGTTGATCTCGGGCGTGAGGTCACCGGCGTTGCCGATGCAGGTCGTGCAACCGTAGGCGGCGACGTTGAAGCCGAGCTTGTCCAGATACGGCAGCAAGCCGGCTTTGGTGAGGTATTCGGTGACGATGCGCGAGCCCGGCGCCAGCGAGGTCTTGATGTGCGGCTGGACCTTGAGGCCTGCTTCGACCGCCTTCTTGGCGAGCAGGCCGGCGGCCATCATCACGCTCGGATTCGAGGTGTTGGTGCACGACGTGATCGCGGCGATGAGGATGTCGCCGTTGCCGATCGTGAGGTCCCCGGACTTCGGCAGCGCCGGGCTGGCTTCGCTCAGGGCCGCGGCCAGCGTCGGCTTGTTGGCGTTCATCTCATCGATGAAGCGCGGCGCGCCCGGCTGCACGGCCGGGTTGTGCGGCGCCATGGCCCCGAGCGCGTCGTCGTTGCGAACGTCGTGGGCGCGGGCGTGGTGGCGGGTCAGCAGGTGGCCCGCCGGCTGGTTGAAACCGTTTTCCGTCGGCGACTGGCTGAACAGCGACGTGAACTTTTCCTTGACGTGGCCGAGCTCGATGCGGTCTTGCGGGCGTTTCGGGCCGGCCAGGCTCGGCGTCACCGTGCCGAGGTCGAGCGAGACGACCTGGGTGTAGTCGATCTCGCCGGCGCGCGGCACGCCGAACAGGCCCTGCGCCTCGAAGTACGCCTGCAGCAGTTCGATCTCGGCCTTCGTGCGGCCGGTGCCTTCGAAATATTCGATGGTCTTGCCGTCGACCGGGAAAAAGCCCATGGTGGCGCCGTATTCGGGGGCCATGTTGCCCAGCGTCGCCCGGTCGGGCACGCCGAGGCTGGCGGTGCCGTCGCCGAAGAACTCGACTAACTTGCCGACCACTTTTTCCTTGCGAAGGATCTCCGTCACCGCCAGCACCAGATCCGTGGCTGTCACGCCTTCACGCAGACGCCCCGTGAACTCGAAGCCGACGACGTCGGGCGTGAGCAGATAGACCGGCTGGCCGAGCATGGCCGCCTCGGCCTCGATGCCGCCGACGCCCCAGCCGACGACGCCGACGCCGTTGATCATCGTCGTGTGGCTGTCGGTG
>JAYTYH010000584.1:0-17588 GCA_043742485.1 Rhizobacter sp. | reverse complement strand
GAGGTAGTGGCGCCACGTGAAGGCGACCAGGGCGCGGATCGCCTCGACGGGCGCCAGCGCCTCCAGGTGCAGCTCCTGCTCGGCGGCGCGGATGTCGGCGTAGCTCTGCTCGAGCACGGCGAGAAAGAGCTCGTCCTTGCCTGCGAAGTAGTAGTAGATGAGCTTCTTGTTGACGCCGGCGCGCTCGGCGATGGCCTCGATGCGCGCGCCCATCAGGCCGTGGTCGGTGAACTCGGCCGTCGCCGCGCGCAGGATTTCCTCGCGCGTGCGGTCGGCATCGCGGCTGCGGAATTCGACGACGTTGGCGGCCTTCGCTGTCACGGCGCGAATAATTCACCGAATGGTGAATTACAGGAAGTCGGGCGAACCCTAGGCGCTCATGACCACAATCGACCGATGAGCTCATCGCAATCGCCTTCCCGCCCGGCCGGGCACGCCCTCGTCGAGGCCCTCGTCGCACAAGGCATCGCCACCGTGTTCGGCGTGCCCGGCGAGAGCTATCTCGCCGCGCTCGACGGTTTCTACGAGCACTCTGGCCAGATCCGCTTCGTCAGCTGCCGGCACGAGAACGGCGCTGCCTTCATGGCCGAGGCACAAGGCAAGCTGAGCGGCCGGCCAGGCATCTGTTTCGTGACGCGCGGCCCGGGCGCGAGCAACGCCGCCATCGGCCTGCACACGGCGTTCCAGGACTCGACGCCGATGATCCTGTTCATCGGCCAGGTCGCCTCCGACCAGCGCGACCGCGAGGCCTTCCAGGAGGTCGACTACCGGCAGATGTTCGGGCCGGGCACGCTCGGTTTCGCGAAGTGGGTCGGCGAGGTGCAGAGCGCCGATCGCCTGCCGGAATACGTGGCGCGCGCCTTCCACGTCGCGATGCAGGGCCGACCCGGTCCGGTGGTGCTCGCGCTGCCCGAAGACATGCTGCGGCAGGCGACCACGGCGCCGGTGCTGCCGCGCATCGAGCCAGCCCTCGCCGCGCCGGCGCCGGCAGCGCTCGCCGGGCTGCGCGCCTTGCTGGCCGCGGCCGAGCGGCCGTTCGTGATCGCCGGTGGCAGCGGCTGGACCGCCGATGCCTGCGCGGCGCTCGAGCGCTTCGCCGAGGCCTGGCAGCTGCCGGTCGGTTGCGCCTTCCGCTTCCAGGACGTCTTCGACAACCGCCATCCAAACTACGCTGGCGACGTCGGCATCGGCATCGCACCGAAGCTGGCGGCCCGCATCGCTGCTGCCGACCTGATCGTCGCCCTCGGCCCGCGGCTCGGCGAGATGACGACCGGCGGCTACGAACTGCTCGCGCCACCGCGGCCGGTGCAAAAGCTCGTCCACATCCACGCCGGCGCCGAGGAACTCGGCCGCGTCTACGCCGGCGACCTGCTGATCAACGCGTCGATGGCCTGCGCCGCGCCGGCGCTGGCCGCGCTTAAGCCGCCATCGTCGTGGCCATGGGCGGCGACGACCGAAGCGGCCCATGCCGATTACGAGAGCAACCGCGTGCCGTCACCGGTGTCACCGCTCGACATGGCCGAGGTGATCGCGGCGATCGACCGCCACGTGCCGGCCGACACCGTCTTCACCAACGGCGCCGGCAACTTCAGTGGCTGGCTGCATCGCTTCCATCGCTACGCCGGCCTGCGCCATGCCGGCCGCACCCAGCTCGCGCCGACCTCCGGCGCCATGGGCTACGGCGTTCCCGCCGCCGTGGCCGCGGCCTTGCTCGAGCCGCATCGGCAGGTGGTCAACATCGCCGGCGACGGCGACTTCCTCATGACCGGCCAGGAACTGGCAACGGCGATCGCGCATGGCGCCAGGAAGCTTGTGGTCATCGTCGTCGACAACGGCAGCTACGGCACGATCCGCATGCACCAGGAGCGCGACTACCCCGGCCGCGTCTCCGGCTCCGACCTGGGCAACCCGGACTTCGCCGCGCTGGCCCGCGCCTACGGCTGGTTCGCCGGCGACTGCGTCCGCACGACCGAGGCCTTCGAGCCGGCGCTGAAGGCCGCGCTCGGCGCAGGCAAGCCGGCATTGATCCACCTCAAGCTCGATGCCGACGTCATTACCAGCCGCACGACGCTCACCGCCATTCGCGCCAAGGCGATGAAAGTCGCTGGCGGAAGCTGAATCCCGGGGGCCAATCGGGCGGCGTCAGGCGCCCGACGGACTGGCGCCGTGCTGCGAGTTCTGCTGCTGGCTGCGCCTGCCGCGATCCGGGCTCGGCAGGTGCGGCAGGCTGAGCAGGCTGTCGATCGCGCGATCGACCGCGTGCGACTGCAGATGCGCCTTCGGCCGCGGCGCGCCGAGCACGCGGGCCAGCAGGCCCGGGCCCTTCGCGGGCACCGTCGTCACGGCGACACGGCCTGAAGGCGCGACGGTGTAGTAGCTGCAGCGCCGATACCAGATGTCGTCGACGATCCGGGCTGCCGTCGTGGCGCCACCGGAGGTCCACACGTACGAGATGTTCTCGACCTGTTTGCCGCCTGAATACGAGACGGCGATGATCCGGACTGCTGCCACTGTCGCGCCCCTGGATGGTTCGGTCGCGAAGTCTCGGCCAATGCCATGCCGCCGGATGCGTGACCGGCGGACCTAAATCACATTTCGTTACCGGTGCCGACAGACGGCCGGACGACCTCGAGCAGCCGGTCGAGGCCGCCTTGGTCGATAGCGATCATCGCCGCCTCGCGCACCTTCGGCTTGGCGTGGAACGCGACCGACAAGCCAGCCACCGACATCATCGGCAGATCGTTGGCGCCGTCGCCGACGGCGATCGAGCGCCGCGGCCCGATGCCGAGCACGGCACAGGTCTCGAGCAACATGCGCCGCTTCTCGGCGCCGTCGCAGATGTCGCCCCAGGGCTGGTCGACCATGCGCCCGGTGAGCACGCCGCCTTCGATCCCGAGCATGTTGCTGCGCGTGAAGTCGATGCCGAGGCGGTCGCGGACGCGGTCGCTGAAGAAGGTGAAGCCGCCGGACACGAGCAGCGTCTTCAGGCCGGCGGCGCGGCAGGCCGCCACCAATGCTTCGGCGCCGTCGTTGAAGCGCAGGCGCTCGTCGTAGACCGTCTGCAGCGCTGTGGCCGACACGCCCCTGAGCAGCGAGACCCGGAGGCGCAGGCTCTCCTTGTAGTCGGCGATCTCGCCGCGCATCGCGGCTTCGGTGATCGCCGCCACCTCGGCGCCGCGGCCGGCGACGGCGGCGATCTCGTCGACGCACTCGATCTTGATCAGCGTCGAGTCCATGTCGAAGGCGGCGAGGCCGAAGTCGGCCAGGCGCAGGGGCGGCACGAAGCCGCGGACGACGAGGCCGGCAGGCACGGTCAACCCACGCGCCCCGGCAGGATCGTCATCGTGTCGTTGCCGAAGATGTCGATCACCCGATGTTGCCGTGGCGAGTTGGATCGTTGTGAGCGAACGCCCTGCGCCAAATAACCTCGTTGACAAACTGCTGACAGCCGAAGACCTCGCCGCGGGCACCACGCATGAATGCGTATGCACGGGGATCGCAATGCACATGGATCGACCCATCCTCCGCCAGCAAATCCCGCATCAGGATGAGCCGCTCGTAGACCATCGAGATGAACGAATGTGCGCCGCGGCACCGTGGTGCAGAGATCGCGCGTCTTGCCATTCCACACCAGTTCCACCTCGCGCTTGTCCTCGAACAGCATGAACCGACCGCGATCGCGATCGCGGTCGCGCTCGCGCAGCGGCCTGCCGGCCTGGATGAGCGCGATCAGGTCGCGCTTCTCGGCATCGGTGAGGTCGATCATCGTGTCAGAGCGTGCCATGCGAATCTCCGGCCGCCAAAGCATCTGCCATCGAGCGTGTGGCATCGGGCACCATGCGCCGCAACCCGGCGTCTTCCGTCACCAGCGGCGATCCGATCGCGAGCGCCACGCAGACGAAGCGGGCGTCGTAGCCGCTGATGCCGTAGCGCGCGGCCAGCGTGAGCACCTGCCGATCGGGCGTGAAGTGCAGGTAGCCGTCGAGCATCTCGTGGGCGCGAGCCAGGGCGGACTCGGCCTGGGCGGTCGAGAGGCGCTTCTGACGAAGGCCCGTCACGAGCACGTTCGTCAGCTCGACGAACAACAGCGGCTCGCTCGTCCAGTCGGGGTCTTTCGCGTAGAGGGCGCGTGCGGCCGGCCCTTGCGGTCCGTCGAGCAGCAGGTTGCCAACGATGTTGGTGTCGACGAGCTGCACGCGCTCAGTCCCGACCTTCGCCGATGGCCGCCTCGATCCACTCCGTGGTCACCGGCCCGCCCTTGAGCTTGATCGGAGGCGGCAGCTTGATGGGTTGGCGCACGGCAGCCGCCAACAGGCCTTGTTCGAGCAGAACGATCGCCTCTTTCGTCACCGAGCGGTGATTGCGCTGCGCGCGCTCGCGCAGGCGGTCGTGCAACTCATCGGGCAGATTCTTGACAACGAGAGTGGACATTTCGAAGTCACGGAAGCAGAGTGGAAGCGAAATGCTAACTGACCCCTCGTGCGGCAGGTTGGTCCTCGCGGAACATGGTCGCCAAGCCGACGAAGCTCCCTGGTAGGGTGTTGTCGAAGCCTTCCTGATCGACATAGAGGAATCCGTAGGCCGGCCTGCCCACGGCGGCGTACCACTGCGCGAGCCGCCATCTTGCGCGGCGCGATGTCGATGGCGGTGAGCGAGTCCGTGAGGACTCCGAGAGAGAACGGTAGAGCCCGCGGCCAAAAAATGTCGACCGATGTGGATCTGTCGCTGGCGCGATAACTCGAGCTAAGAGGTAGCACCTTAAGGGGAGAACAATTCGACGACGAACGCGGCGACATCGCCCCGAGCGGTCGTAGCAAACTCGCTTCACAACAGCTAGCAAAGGATCAGCATGGACCAGTCATCGCTCACGCCCGACGAACTCCTCGCCCGCATCGCAGAGACTCCCGAAGTCAAGGAGCGAGCCGTCCTGGTTGGCCTGCGCCGCGAACCGTTCGACGAGGCCGGCGTGAAGCAGGAATGCGCTAGCTGCATCTACTTTCTTCCCCATTACCGGCATTGCGATCTGCCGGAGCTCGACTTTCCGGTGAATGCCGACTGGTGGTGCCGTCTTTGGCGCTGCTGAGGTTGGTGCCGCAGCCGTGATGGCTTGCCAACGTGCGGTCGATAGTGATAATTTGGTTGTCGCTCGGTCAACAAGGTTGGCATGTCTGCTGCTCCTGAGTTCTGCGTCTTTCTAGTCGGCAACCAAGTGCTCGGCGAACGGGCCTTGCACCGGCATCTAAAGAGCCAATACGCAGTTCACGCTGTCGCGCGCGCCGCCGATCTGGGCGCGCTCATGCTTGATCATTCGCCCGACGTAGTGGTTTGCGAGCAGCAGCTCGAAGACGCCCGCGGCGTCGACGTGCTCCAGCACCTGCGCGTGCAAAGCCCGAATTCGATCCGTGTTCTCGCCTTGCAAAACGCACGTCGCGACGAGATGGTGCGGGCCATCAACGAGGCCGCCGTCTATCAGGTCATCTCCCCGCCATTCGAGCCGGAGCAGCTGTCCCTCCTGCTGCGGCGGGCCCTCGAGAGCCGCGAGCTCTCGCGCATCCATCGCCATCTCAGCCGCGAGCTCAAGTTCGCCGACGCCGTCATCCGCCACGAGAACGACTCGATGACGCGAACCTTGCAGGAAACCTACGAGTTCGACAAGCTCGTTTTCGTCAGCGACAAGATGGCCGAGGTCTGCAACATAGCGCGCAAGGCGGCGGCCACCGACCTGCCAGTGCTGATCGTCGGCGAAACTGGAACCGGCAAGGAGCTGATGGCCAAAGCGATCCACCTGTTCAGCGATCGCCACAAGCAGCTCTTCCTGGCACAGAACTGCGGCGCGATCAGCGAGGACTTGCTGCTCTCCGAGCTGTTCGGGCACAAGCGGGGTGCGTTCTCAGGCGCGATCAGCGACCGCCTCGGCCTCTTCGTAGCAGCCGACAACGGCACGGTCTTCCTCGACGAGATCTCCGACATCTCGCCCGCCGTGCAGGTCGGCCTGCTGCGCTTTCTGCAGGACGGCGAGGTCAAGGCGATCGGCAGCGATCGTACGCGGCAGACCAATCTGCGCATCATCGCCGCCAGCAACCAGCCGATCCAGCAGCTCGTCGATCAAGGAAAGTTCAGGCGCGATCTCTACTATCGGCTGAAGGGCTTCGAGATCACGATCCCGCCGCTGCGCGAGCGTCCCGAAGACATCCCGGTGCTGACCGACTACCTGATCAAGAAGTACTCGGCCGCCTTTAGTCGCAAGATCCCCGGCGTTGCCATCCAGGCGCAGCAGCGGCTTCGCTCCTATGCCTTCCCGGGCAACGTGCGCGAGCTCGAGAACGAGATCCGTCGCACTGTCGCTACCGTGGAGAGCGGCGAATTCATCACCGTGCAGCATCTTTCGGCCGAAATCGCGCGCGCCCGACCGCGCGCCGATCGAAGCGGACACGCCGTGGTGCTCGACGGGCACACGCTCAAAGACCGTGTCGAGCAGCTCGAAGTGGCGCTCGTGCGCGCCGCACTCGAGCTGCACAAGTGGAACCACACCCGCGCTGCCGACGAGCTCGGCCTATCGCGTGTCGGCCTGAACAACAAGCTCAAGCGATACGGCCTCGAGCGGAGAGAGCCCGTCGAGGCGACATGAGCGATCCCGCAGCCACCGACGACGCTGCCGGTGAGTTCGTTCGCGCGGTCGTCGGGCCGACAGGCGCGCTCGGCGCCAGTCGCGAGGTCGGCACCACCGCGCTCGCCAGGCAACTTGGCCTGCCAGACCATCAACTCGGCGGTCACTGGTGCAGCCGCTGCCAGGGCATCTGGTACGGCTGTGCGCTCGAAGTCGAGTGCCCGAGCTGCGGTAGTCGACACGGATAGTCCGCGCGTCAGGCCGAGGCCTCGCAACGCCGCCAACTTCCTTCGCACTTCTCGCGAACGCAAACTTTCTTTGTAGGCGAGCGAAGCCACGGCGGCGCACCGAATGACGTCGCCAGCCCGGTGAAGTTGGTACATACCCGAGGCTTCGCGGTTCTGGCACGTTGCATGCGACCGAGTGACGGAGCGGCCGGCCACGAAGCCGACGCCTACCTTCCGATCATCACCAGCGGCGCTGGGAAAAGGAGACTTCGATGGCCAACCTTCTGTGGTTGCAGGGTGGTGCCTGCTCGGGCAACACGATGTCGTTCCTCAACGCCGAGGAGCCGAGCGCCTGCGACCTCGTCACCGACTTCGGGATCAACGTGCTGTGGCATCCGTCGCTCGGTGTCGAGCTCGGTGACAACCTGCAAAAACTCCTGCGCGACTGCGTCTCCGGCGCGGTGCCACTCGACATCTTCGTGTTCGAAGGAACGGTCGTGAACGCACCCGGTGGCACCGGGCAGTGGAACCGCTTTGCCGGCCGGGCGATGAAGGACTGGGTCAAGGATCTCACCGCCGCGGCGACCTTCGTCGTTGCCATCGGCGACTGCGCCACCTACGGTGGCATTCCGGCGATGGCGCCGAACCCGAGCGAATCGCAGGGTCTGCAGTTTCTGAAGCGCGACCACGGCGGCTTTCTCGGTAAGAGCTGGGTCTCGAAGTCGGGCTTGCCGGTGATCAACGTGCCGGGTTGCCCGGCCCACCCCGACTGGATCACGCAGATCGTCGTCGCGGTGGCCACCGGCCGCGCCGGCGACATCGGCCTCGACGAGTTCCAGCGGCCAAAGACCTTTTTCCAGAGCTTCACGCAGACCGGTTGCACGCGCAACATGCACTTCGCCTACAAGGTCTCGGCCACCGAGTTCGGGCAGAGGAAGGGCTGCCTCTTCTACGACCTCGGTTGTCGCGGGCCGATGACCCATTCCCCGTGCAATCGCATCCTCTGGAACCGACAGTCGTCGAAGACACGCGCAGGCATGCCTTGTCTTGGTTGCACCGAGCCGGAGTTTCCGTTCTTCGATCTCGCACCCGGAACCGTGTTCAAGACCCAGACCGTGATGGGCATTCCGAAGGAGCTGCCGCTGGGCGTCGACAAGAAGGGCTATATCGCCCTCACCGGCGCCGCCAAGAACGCGGCGCCGCGCTGGGCCGAGCAGGACATCTTCGTCGTCTGACGCTGCGCCTTCGCGCATCACGAATCAAGGGGACACCATGGCAACAGCAGTGCAGACACTCGACATCTCGCCCGTCGGCCGCGTCGAAGGCGACCTCGACATCCGGGTCGACATTCAGGACGGCCACGTCGTCAACGCCTGGACGCAGGCCGAGCTCTTCCGTGGCTTCGAGGTCATCCTGCGCGGCAAGGACCCGCAGGCCGGCTTGGTGGTCACGCCACGCGCCTGCGGCATTTGCGGCGCCTCGCACCTTACGTGCGCCGCATGGGCGCTCGACACCGCGTGGCAGACCGAGGTGCCGCGCAACGCCATCCTTGCCCGCAACCTCGGCCAGATCGTCGAGAGTCTGCAGAGCCAGCCGCGTTACTTTTACGGCCTCTACGCGATCGACCTGACCAACAAGAAGTACAAGCACAGCCAGTACTACGAAGAGGCCTGCAAGCGCTTCGCGCCGTTCACCGGCACGTCGTACGAACTCGGCGTCACGATCTCCGGCAAGCCCGTCGAGATCTACGCGTTGCTCGGCGGCCAGTGGCCGCATTCGAGCTATATGGTGCCGGGCGGCGTGATGTGCGCGCCGACCTTGACCGATGTGACGCGCGCCTGGGCGATCCTGGAGTACTTCAAGATCAACTGGCTCGAGTCGTGCTGGCTCGGCTGCAAGCTCGAGCGATACGAACAGATCAAGTCTTACGACGATTTCATGGCTTGGCTCGACGAGTCGCCGGCGCACGCCAACTCCGACCTCGGCTTCTATTGGAAGATGGGCCTCGACGTCGGCCTGGACAAGTACGGCGCCGGTGTCGGCAAGTACGTCAGCTGGGGTTACTTGCCGCACGAAGACAAGTACCAGAAGCCCACCATCGAGTCGCGTAACGCGGCCCTCATCATGAAGAGCGGTGTCTACGACTCGGCGACCGACAAGCACGTGTTGATGGACCAGAAGTTCACGCGCGAGAACCTCACGCATGGCTGGTACGACGAAGGCACGGCCGACCAGCATCCGTTCGACCGGACCACCAGGCCGATCCAGAACAATGCCACCGATTTCGACAAGAAGTACTCGTGGGCCTCAGCCGTCAGCCACGTCGACTTCGGTCGCCTCGAGGCCGGCCCGTTCGCGCGCCAATTGGTCGCCGGCGGCAGGCAGGGCGAGGCCTGGCAGCACTACGACCCGCTGATCCTCGACATGTTCAAGAAGATGGGCGGTGCCAGCTTGCACCTGCGCCAGATCGCGCGCATGCACGAGACGATCAAGCTCTATCGCCAGGCAGAGCGGTGCCTTCGTGAGTTCAAGCTGAACGACCCGTGGTACATCAAGCCGAAAGAGCGCGACGGTCGCGGCTGGGGCGCCACCGAGGCGATTCGCGGCGCGCTCTGCCACTGGATCGAAGTCGAGGACGGCAAGATCAAGAACTACCAGATCATCGCGCCGACGACCTGGAACGTCGGGCCGCGCGATGGCGCACAGACACGCGGGCCGATCGAGGAAGCGCTGATCGGAGCGCCCATCGCCGACTCGAGCGATCCAGTGGAGGTGGGCCACGTCGCACGCTCGTTCGACTCCTGTCTGGTATGTACGGTTCACGCGCATGATGCCAAGACAGGAGGCGAGCTGGCGCGCTTCAGGATCGGTTAACGGCCTCTCCTCTAGGCGCGGCCGGGAAAGACCCCCGGTAAGGCGCGGTGGTTCAGGGGAGACTAAGAGCATGTCCAACAGCGACGATGATCGACTGAGAGACCGGATCGGCACCATGATGGCGGCCGGCCTCGAGACGCAGACCGAGCCGTTTCCGGAGACCGACAAGGAATTCGGCAAGCTCCTTGCCGAGGTGCGCGATCTCCCCGCCGACGATCTAAAAGGCAAGCTCGTTCTCACCGGTTTCGTCGACAAGCCTTACGGACCCGACCAGATGCGCTGCCAGGAGTGCATGTACTACCTGGTGCATCGCAAGTGGTGCGATTTGCCCGAGCTGGCGGTGCCGGTCGAGGCCGACTGGTGGTGTCGCCTATGGCGAATATGAACTCTCGCCATGCCCGATCCGACAGACGATGTGCTACGCACGCACATCGTCTGGCGCATTCGAGCGCCGGTTCGCTTCGACAATGCTCGTCGTCATCGGCTGCGGCAACCTGAACCGCTCTGACGACGCGGTGGGAGTACGCGTCGTCCAGCAACTGCGCCGGCAATTCGGCGAATCCCTGCCCGACGGGGTCAGGCTCTTCGATGCCGGCACAGGCGGCATCGAAGTGATGTTCCAGGCACGTGGCGCGCGCGGTCTGATCGTCGTCGACGCGTGCCGCTCCGGATCCGACGCTGGCGCGATCTTTCGCTTGCCCGGCAGCGAAATCGACACCATGCACCAGCCCACCTACAGCCTGCACGACTTCCGCTGGGATCACGCGGTGCACGCGGGGCGACGCATCTTCGGCGCCGACTTTCCGGAGGACCTGACGGTCTACCTCGTCGAAGCTGGTTCGCTAGAACTTGGCACGGAGCTCACCGCGCCGGTCAGCCGGGCGGTGACTCGCGTCTGTGAGCACGTCACGCAAAGCATCCGCGCGTGGCGACCGCTGGTCGTGCCGTGAGTCATTCGGTAGCCATCGGCGGCGGCCGCGTGCTCGTGCCGCACGAGACCTACGACCTGTATTTCGGTGGCGCCGGTTGCGCCGCCCTGCTCGAGCGTGACGGCCAGGCCTTGCTCCTGCCATTGCACGGCCCGGTTGCCGGTGGCCTGCTGCTCAAGCAACGCAACCTCCGCGGCGATCGCGTGATGCTGGCCAGTGACTTTCTCGCAGCCCATGGTTGCGACACTTTCGCGGTTGAGCGGACGTTCACCGTGCGCTGGCTGGCCGAGGCCGGAGCGCTGTTGATCGAGGGCTTCGAGCTGACGCGAGCGTGATTCCCGGCCGCTGCGGAACCGCATACCTTCTTTGCGCTCGCATACCTCATTGACGTGCTGATACCGGATGGCTACGGTTTGACGATCCGGCGCATGCCGCACCAGGATCGCTCTTGCAAACGCTGTCGCACACCCAGTTCGAAGCCGCACTCGCCGCCGCCGACGACGCCGACGCCTCGCCCGAAGAGCGGGCCGAGATGCTCATGGAGATCGCGATGGGCCTGCAGTCGCGGCCGCAGTCGGCGCAGCAGCTGCTCGACGCGGTAAAGCTCTACGAGCGCGCTTTGACCCTGGCCCCCGGCCAGGCCGTGCTGCTGAAAGCACGCATCGGCGCGCGCATGGGAACAGCGCTGCAAGCCTTGCCCGACGGCAGCGCGGCCGACCTCGAACGAGCGCTCGGTTGCTTCCAGGCCGCGATCGCGGCGATGCAGGCGCACGGCAAGCCCGAGGAGGTCGCCGAGGCGGAGCTCAATCAGGGCCTGGTCATCCAGGCCCTGGTCGGTCACGGCCGCGGCCGCATCACGGATGCGATCAGCGCCTATCAGCGCGCCCTGCGCACCTTCACGCGCGAGGCGTACGCGCAGGAATACGCGGTGCTGCACAACAACCTGGCGATCTGCTTCCTGTCGATGCCGGTGAGCGACGAGCGGGGTCGCATGCGCGAAGCGCTCGCGGTGCAGTCGTTCGAGGAAGTGCTCAAGGTCATCAACCTGATCGACCATCCGAGCGAGTACGCGATGATCAACAACAACCTCGGCAACGCGCTGCAGTACGCCTCGAGCAGCCACGTGATCGAGAACAACCTGCGCGCGCTCGATGCCTACGACGAAGCCCTGCGCGTGCGTAACCCGCGCGACACGCCGCTCGAATACGCGAACACGATCGCCAACAAGGCCAACGTGCTGCGCAACCTGGTGCCCGACCCCACCCCGGCGCTTCCCATCGGCATCGCATCGGCCGATCCGCTGAGCGACGCGCTGGCGCTCGTGCGCGAAGCGCGCGATCTGTTCGCCAGTCACGGCGACGGACACAAGGCGGCGTTGATGGCCGACACCACATCCGAGATCGAGGCCGAGTTGGCACAACGGCGCCAACGCGCCAACTGATTTACTCGTCGCCAAACCACGGAGTGACAACGATGACGCCATTGACTGTGCTGGGGTTGATCCTGCTGACGCTGGTCCTGGCGCTAGCCGCAGGGGCTGCCAGCGGCCTGAAGATCGGCGCCGAGTCGCTCGGCAAGGAGATCGCCGCGATGATGGGCGCGTTGTTCGGACCCACCGCCGCATTGCCGGCGGTGCTTGTCGGCCTCGCCATCCTCTACTTCGCGCGGTGAAGGAAAGAACGTGTTCGACACCTTCATGAATTCGACCAGGCTCTTCTTCGCCGGCCGGCTGTTTCGCCACAACGGCATGGTCTTCGTGCAATGGCTGAAAGGCTTCGCCGTCTGTCTGGCGCTCCTGTTGCTGCTCGGCTGGTTCGTCTCGCCGTGGGTCGGCGTCGTCGTCGCCGCGATCGTCGGCGGCCTCATTCAGCCGATCCTGTTCAAGGACCTCAAGTACGCTTGAGCCGGGTGCCCTGACATGACCGCCCGAGACGCTGCCCCCGAGCTTGATTCCGCGCACGCCGAATCGGCTGCCGAGCTGGCACGCCGCGCCGACGAGCTCGTGCGGCTCGAGGCGCTCGCGCAAGGCTGGGAGCCGGCGCAACTCGGCGTGCTCTTGGCCATCAAGACCGGCATCGAGGAGCTCAATGCCGAAGCTTTCAAGCGCCTCGTCAAGGCGTTGAAGGTCGACGAGGCCGCCGCGGCCGCGTTGCGCAATGCGGTGCGCGACCCGCTCGTCTACCAGGTGCTGCGCTTCCACGGAATCGTCAAGGAACCGCTCGAGCATCGCGTCGCGCGAGCGCTCGCCGAGGTACGTCCGTCGCTCGAACAGCACGGCGGCGACGTCGAGCTCGTCGCCGTGAAGTTTCCCGACACGGTCGAGGTGCGTCTGATCGGATCGTGCCAGTCGTGCCCGTCGTCGGGCGAGACGCTCAGCGAAGGCGTCGAGAAGGCGATCAAGGCGCTGTGCCCGGAGATCACGACCGTGACGCGCGTCAGCCGTGGCGCGCCCGAGGCATCGGCCGACGGCGCGCAGGTGGTTCACTTCGTCAGCCCGTTCGCGCGCCAGCACGATGCCGGCTGGGTCGACGTCTGCGCGCTCGACGAGCTGAGAGACGGCGCCATGGTCTCGCGCCCTGTCGACGGCCACGACGTTTTGCTCTATCGCCACGGCGACGCCGTGTCCTGCGTTGACAACGCCTGCGCGCACATGGGCATGCCGCTCGACGGCGGCCATCTCGAAGACGGCAATTTGCGCTGTCCGTACCACGGCTTTGTCTATCGCCTCGAAACCGGCGAGTGCCTGACGGTGCCGGAAGTGCAGCTCGCGGTGCACGCCGTCAAGATCGCCGGGCAGCGCGTCGCGGTGCGGCTTCGCCGCTAGGTTCGCGAATGAGCACAGGAACGCTGCACGTGTCGCTCGCTCCCGCTGCCCGGCGCGCGCAGGCACCGCGGGTGTCGTGTCAGCCGCTGCTCGCCGAGGCCGGCGCCCGCGTCATTCTCGGCGCCACCGACGACCCGTTCGGCCTCGCGTCGCCGGTCGTGCCTTCGGCGCATTCGATGTTCGGGCCGCGCGGCGTCTGTGCCGCGAGCGACGGATCGCTCTGGGTCTCCGACACCGGCCACCATCGGCTGCTCGGCTGGCGGCGAGCACCGGCCGAAGACAACACGCCGGCCGACATCCTCTTCGGCCAGCCCGCCTTCGAACGTGAAGGCCGCAATTCCGGCGGCGGTGCCAGCGCCGCGACACTGAACGTGCCGACCGGCATCGCGCCCTGCGGCGCCGATGGCGGAGGCCTCGCCGTTGCCGACGCGTGGAACCACCGCGTCCTCATCTGGCACCGCCGGCCGACGGGCACGAAAGACGTCCCCGACGTGGTTCTCGGCCAAGCCGATTTCGACGGCGGCGAATCGAACCGGGGCTACCTGCATCCGACCGAATCGACACTGTTCTGGCCTTACTGCATTTCGTGGGACGGCGAGCGTCTGTGGGTGGCCGATACCGGCAACCGGCGTGTCCTCATGTGGCAGGGTCTGCCGCAACGACACGGCGCACCGGCCGACCTCGTGCTCGGCCAGGCCGACTTCCTCCACCGCGACGAGAACGGTGGCGCCGCGCCGAGCGCGGCAAGCATGCGCTGGCCGCACGCCATCACGTTCCCGGCGGCCGGCCTGTGCGTGGCCGATGCGGGCAACAACCGCCTCATGTTCTGGCGCCGACCGCCGAGCGCGAACAACGCGCCGTGTGACGTGCTGGTCGGGCAGTCGGCCATGGACGGCGCCGAGCACAACCAGACCAGCTACTACCCCGACGCGGCCTGCCTCAACATGCCGTACGGCGCGGCGACCTGCGGCGATCTGCTGCTCGTCGCCGACACCGCCAATTCGCGCCTGCTGGCGTGGCGCATCGCCGCGCTGACGAAGAACGGCGTCGACGCGCATGCGTTGGCCGCGCAGGACGACTGGAACGCCAAGGGCGACAACCGCTGGCTGCCCGCCGCACGCAACAGCGTCTGCTGGCCCTACTGCGTGGCCCCGCTCGGCGACGGCACCGTGCTCGTCGCCGATTCGGGCAACAACCGGGTGATGCTGTGGCCGCTTGCGGCTGCGGCAAGTTGACGATGTCGGCGATCCTCGCCCCGCGCGACGTCGAGCCCGAGCCCTTGCTCGTCGCCGAACAACTGCGCGTGCGCGGCACTGTGCAGGGTGTCGGCTTTCGACCCGCCGTCTGGCGCCTCGCGAACGAGCTGGGCCTGTCTGGCACGGTCGTCAACGATGCGCACGGCGTGTCGATCGTCGCTGTCGCTGCAGCCGATGTGCTCGATGCGTTCGTGATCCGCCTGCGCAGCGATGCGCCGCCGTTGGCGCGCATCGAATCGATCGAGCGCTTAGCGATCACTCTGCCCCAGCCCTTGCCGACCGGCTTCGAGATCGGAGCCAGCCGTTGCGGATCGCCCGCTTGCGACGTCGCCGCCGACGCCGCGATGTGCGCCGCCTGCGTCGCCGAGATCTTCGATCCGTTCGGGCGGCGCTTTCGCTACCCTTTGACCAACTGCACGAATTGCGGCCCGCGCCTGTCCTTCGTCACCGGCGTTCCGTACGACCGGTCGCGCACGACGATGAGCGGCTACCCGATGTGCGACGCCTGCCGCCGCGAATACGAGTCGCCGGCCGATCGGCGCTTTCACGCCCAACCGATTGCCTGCCACGCCTGCGGCCCGAAAGTGACGCTGAAGCGTCTCGACGATCGTGCCTTCACGATCGACAGCTACACCTTCCTCGACGACTGCGACGCCGCCGGCACGCTGCTCGCGCGTGGCCAGATCGTCGCCATCAAGGGGCTCGGTGGCTATCAGCTCGCCTGTGATGCGACGCAGCCCGAGGCGGTTGCCCGCCTGCGCGCGCTGAAGCGTCGCGAGAAGAAGCCTTTCGCGCTGATGGTCGCGAACGCGGAAGCGGTTCGTGCCTGGTGCCAAGTCGACAGTGCGGAAGCCGACGCATTGCAGTCGGCCACGGCACCGATCGTCGTGATGGAACGTCGCGCCCAGGGACACGACATCGCCATCGCCATCGCCGAGGGCGTCGCACCCGGCGTGACGACGCTCGGCTTCATGCTGCCGAGCACCGGCCTGCATCACCTCGTGCTGCGTCGCATGAAGCGACCAATCGTCGTGACGAGCGGCAACCTGAGCGACGAGCCGCAGGCGATCACGCTCGACGAGCTGGCGCGCCGGTTCGGCAGCGGCATCGACTTCGTGCTCGACCATGATCGGCCGATCGCCCGCCGTGTCGACGATTCGGTGCTGCGCGTGCTCGACGGCGCGCCGCGCCTTCTTCGCCGCGCCCGCGGCTACGCACCGGCGCCGATCGCCATGCCACCGGGGTTCGAATCGGCCCCGCGGGTGCTGGCCTACGGCGGCGAGCTGAAGAACACGTTCTGCTTCCTGCGCAACGGCCATGCCGTGCTGTCGCCGCACATCGGTGACCTCGAAGACGCCGCTACCCTGGTCGACCACGGTCGCGCCTTGGCGGACCTGCAGGCCTTCTTCGCGTTCGAGCCGGAGCTGCGCGCCTGCGACGCGCACCCCGACTTCGTGTCGACGCGCCTCGCGCAAAGCGAGGCAGGCCCGGATGGGCGAGCCGTCGAGGTGCTGCATCACCACGCGCACATCGCCTCGTGCCTCGTCGACAACGGCTGGCCGCTCGATGCCGGCCCGGTGGTGGGCGTCGCTCTCGACGGCCTCGGCTACGGCGAACGCGGCGAGCTGTGGGGCGGCGAATTCGCGATTGCCGACTATGGCCGATTTGATCGTCGTGGCACCTCCAAGCCGGTCGCCCTGCTCGGCGGCGAACAGGCGATGAAGGAACCCTGGCGAAACACCTACGCACACCTCATGGCCGAGCTCGGCTGGCCTTCGTTCGCGATGAACTACGACATGCTCGAGCTCTACGCCTTCTTGTCGTCGCAGCCCCGCTCGTTGCTCGACGGCATGCTGTCCAAGCAGGTGAATTCGCCGCTGGCGAGCTCCTGCGGTCGACTCTTCGACGCCGCCGCGGCCGCCATGGGCCTCTGCCGCGACCATGCGGCCTACGAAGGCCAAGGCGCGGTCGAAATGGAGGCGCTGGTCGACTGCAACGTGCTGCGCGACGAGGCCGAAGACCTGGGCTATCCGTTCGGCATCCCGCGTCTCAAAGGCAGCCACCTGCCCTACGTCGAGCCGCTGGCGATGTGGACGGCGTTGCTCGGTGACCTCGTGCTCGCGACGCCTGTGCCGACCATGGCGGCGCGCTTTCACAAGGGGTTGGCCCGTGTGATCGTGAAGATGATCGACAAAGTCGCCCAGTCGCATGACGCCGATCGGCCTCTCCGCCACGTCGCCCTTTCGGGCGGCGTGTTCCAGAACCGTGTGCTGCTCGAGCGCGTGAGCGATCAGCTTCGCAGCGCCGGCTTCACCGTCCTCGCGCACCGGCGCGTTCCGTGCAATGACGGTGGGCTGGCACTCGGCCAGGCGGCCGTCGCGGCAGCGCGCGCGTTGCGACCGGCGCCGTCGAACGACCAGGAGTTCCTTCCATGTGCCTAGGCATTCCCGGCAAGATCGTCGCCATCACCCACGCTGCGCACAAGCTGGCGACCGTCGACGTGCTCGGCGTGCAGCGCGAGATCAACATCGCCTGCATCGTCGACGGTGCGCATCCGGTCGAGGCCTGTGTCGGCGACTGGGTGCTGGTGCACGTGGGATTCGCGATGAGCCGCATCAACGAGACCGAGGCCCGCCTCACGCTCGAGGTGCTGCAGATGCTCGGCGACGCGCAGGCTGAGCTCGGCGCCATGCGCGACGCCGACGTTGCCGTCGATGCGCCGGCAACAGTGCGGGCCGCGACGCCGGCGCTCGTCGACGAGTGACGCCGCCATGAGCACGCCATGACCGCGATCTCCGGCCTCACCGCCCTCTACCCGCACCTTGCCGCGCCGGACGCGGCAGCGGACGACGGCGCGATGCTCGACGCCGC
>JAYTYH010000583.1:0-2528 GCA_043742485.1 Rhizobacter sp. | reverse complement strand
GCCATGGCCGCGCCGGCAATGGCCGGGCCGGGCCCGAGCAAGGCGCCGAGGCCTGCGGTGGCGGCGTCGGCGAGCAGCGCGGCCAGCAGGTGCGCCGAGGCGTAGCCGGCAGCGGCACCGAGGCCAATCACGGCGATCCACCGGGCCCAGATCGGCGCCGCGTCGAGAGGCCGCTTGAGGGCGCAGACCACCAGCAGCCAGGTCAGCACGCCGGGCAGCGCAACGCTGGCACCGACCGCCACGAGCGAGAACCAGATCGAGAAGCTGGTGGCGACGAAGACCATGCCGATGACGACGGCGCCATGCACGAACAGCAGCGCCCGCAGCACGACGCCGACGTGGCAGACGTCGAAGGCCGAGTCGGGGCCGCGCCGCAACGGCAGCGGTGCATCGCCGACGAGATCGAAGACCGTGGCGCCGAATCCGGTCGAGCGCGCCGCGGCCGCGACGGCCGTTCTGGCAGGCGCCGGCGCGGCCATCTAGGACGCTCGCCGGAGAACCGGCGTCGATAGAATCGCGCGCATCGTGGCGTAGCCCATGGCGCGCATTGTCCCCAAGCGATGCCCAGCCGTGGTGCGGCGTTGCGCGGACAGCGACACACATTTGTGCGTTGCATACGCTTGACCGCCCCGCTGCCTCAACGCCCATGTCATCCAGCCAGTTCGACAAGAAAACGGAAGCCTGGTCGGCGCTCTTCTCGGAGCCGACCAGCGCCCTGGTGCAGCGCTACACCGCGAGCGTCGCCTTCGACCGCCGCCTCTGGCGTGCCGACATCGCCGGCAGCCTCGCCCACGCCGCCATGCTCGGCGAGGTGCACGTCATCACGCCGGGCGATCTCGCCGCCATCCGCCGCGGCCTGGCGACCATCGCGGCCGAGATCGAAGCCGGCACCTTCGAGTGGCGCACCGAGCTCGAAGACGTCCACCTCAACATCGAGGCCCGGCTGGTTCAGCTCGAGGGCGATGCCGGCAAGCGGCTGCACACCGGCCGCTCGCGCAACGACCAGGTCGCGACCGACGTGCGGCTCTGGCTGCGCGACGAGATCGAAGCCGTCGTCGGCCTGCTGCGCGAGCTGCAGCGCGCGCTCGTTACGCTGGCCGAACCGCACACCGAGACCATCCTGCCCGGCTTCACGCATCTGCAGGTGGCGCAGCCGGTGTCGTTCGCGCATCACCTGCTGGCGTATGTCGAGATGTTCGCGCGCGACAGCGAACGGATGAGCGAGGTGCATGCCCGCACCAACCGCCTGCCGCTCGGTGCGGCGGCGCTCGCCGGCACCAGCTTCCCGCTCGATCGCGAGGCGGTGGCGAAGGCGCTCGGCATGAACGGCGTGTGCCAGAACAGCATCGATGCCGTCAGCGACCGAGACTTCGCGATCGAGTTCACGGCCGCGGCCAGCATCGCCATGATCCATGTCTCGCGCTTGAGCGAGGAGCTGGTGCTGTGGATGAGCCAGAGCGTCGGCTTCATCGAGCTGGCCGACCGCTTCACGACCGGCTCGTCGATCATGCCGCAGAAGAAAAATCCCGACGTGCCCGAGCTGGCGCGCGGCAAAAGCGGCCGCGTCGTCGGTCACCTCATGAGTCTGCTGATGCTCATGAAGGGCCAGCCGCTGGCCTACAACAAGGACAACCAGGAAGACAAGGAGCCGCTGTTCGACAGTGTCGACACGCTCAAGGACACGCTGCGCATCTTCATCGAGATGGTGCCCGGCATCACGCCGAAGGCCGAGGCGATGGAAGCAGCGGCGCGGCGCGGCTACGCGACCGCGACCGACCTCGCCGACTACCTGGTCAAGAAGGGCGTGCCGTTTCGCGATGCCCACGAGGCGGTGGCGCACGCCGTCAAGTACGCCACCCTTGCCGAAGCCGAGCTTGGCGAGCTGCCACTGTCGGCGCTGCGAGGTTTCCATCCCGCCATCGGCGAGGACGCCCGCGAGGTGCTGACGCTGCGCGGCTCGCTGGCAGCGCGCGACATCGTCGGCGGCACGGCGCCGGCGCAGGTGCGGGCGCAGATCGCGCGCCATCGCGCCCGGCTCGGCTGAGCGACGCGACCGGCTGGCGTCGAGGCGCCGGCTTTGTGTCGAACTTGCTGCGGTTCAACGCCCCGCAGACGATCTGCCGGGTGACCTTTTCGGTCGTGAAGGTCACGCCGGCCCGCGCCGGCCACGTGAGTCAGGCTGACGCCCGATCAGGCCGACGCGGCGGCCCTGCTGGAACGCGCCCGCTCGCTTGCCGCCGCCGAAGCACCTGCGCCAGGCCGTTGACCCGCGGATCGGTGTCGCCTTTGACACCGCCTGCCACAGCCTACTTCTTGGCTGGCGTCATTGCCAGATCCTGGTGCGGCGTTCTCGCGACAGCAGGAAATCTTTCCGGGCGGTGGTCGGGGATGAAGCCGTCCCGGTTCGGCATCTGTACGGCGGCGAGCGACTTGGCGTTCAGGACGGCATCGTCCTTGACGATGTTGGCCTGTGCCAGGACGTAAGCGGCCACCGCATAGACATCGTCGTCGCTCAGGCTGCCCGGTGC
>JAYTYH010000582.1:0-9756 GCA_043742485.1 Rhizobacter sp. | reverse complement strand
TCAAGTACCGGGCCGCCATCAGCGCCGGCATTCTCGAGTGGAACAAGGCCTTCGAGAAGATCGGCTTCAAGAACGCCATCCGCATCGAGGTGCAACCTGAAGGCGCCGACTTCGACACGCTCGACTTCGGCCACGCCTCGGTGCGCTGGATGACCAACGCCTCGCCAATGTTCGGCGCCATCGGCCCCAGCCACGTCGACCCGCGCAGCGGCGAGATCCTCGACGCCGACATCGGCATCGAGAGCCTGTCTTCGCGCAGCATTCGCGCGGCCAGGTCGCAGATCCTCACGCTCGGCGGCGAGGTCGCGATCGATGGCCGGCCGGCAACGCCGCAGGAGCGCCGCCTGATCGCCAGCGGCCGCTTCTGCAGCTACGACGAAGGCGCCGGCGAACAGATGTCGTATGCCGCCGACGTGCTCGAGGCACGCGGCGATCTCGAGCCCGGCAGCCCCGAAGCCGAGGCCTTCGTCGAGGCCTATCTGAAGGACGTGACCATGCACGAGGTCGGCCACACGCTCGGGTTGCGCCACAACTTCCGCTCGTCGCGCGTCTATACGCAAAAGCAGCTCGCCGACCCCGCCTTCACGCGGGAGCACGGCATCACCGGCTCGGTGATGGAGTACGCGGCGATCAACCTCAACGGTCCCGACGAGCTGCGGGCGAGCTATGGCACGCCCTTCAACACCACGCTCGGGCCCTACGACTACTGGGCCATCGAGTACGCCTACCGGCCGCTGCCGTCAGGGCAGAGCGCAGCCGGCGAGGCGGCGGCGCTGGAGAAGATCGCCGGTCGCAGCGCCGAGCCCCTGCTCGCGTACGGCACCGACGAAGACAACTTTCTCGGCGTCGACCCGGAATCGCTCCAGTTCGACCTCGGCAACGACGTGGTCGCGTTCGCGAGCAAACGCATCGCCATCGCCCAGGACCTGCTGAAGCGCCAGGAGACGCGCCAGCTGCGGCCCGGGCAGGACTACAACCTGCTGAAGCGCTCGGCCAGTTTTGCGGTGCGCGACGTGGCCCGCGCCGCCAACGTGCTGGCGCGCCAGATTGGCGGCGTGCGCACGGTGCGCGACGCGCCTGGCACCGGGCGCGACCCGCTGGCGCCGGTGCCGTTCGCAGAACAGCGCGCCGCCCTCGATGTCATCACCGGAAGCCTGCTCGCGGCCGACAGCTTTCGCGTCTCGCCTTCGCTGCAACGCAAATTCGCGGCCGATTTCGAGGAGCGCTACGACGCGGTGACGGGCGGCGACGGTTCGGCGCAGACCGACTTCTCGCTGTCGACGCAGGTGCTCGGCCTGCAGCGCGCCCTGCTCGGCGTGCTGATGAGCGACAGCGTCGCGACCCGGCTGCTCGAGAGCAGCGAGAAGGCGCCGGCCGGCAACGTTCGTGCGTTGCGCATGCCCGAGCTCTATACCCGGCTGACGCAGGCGCTGTGGAGCGAGCTCGACGGCAAAACCGACGTGGCGCCGCTGCGCCGCGAAGTGCAGCGAGACCATGTCAACCGGCTGGCGGCGATGCTGCTGCGGCCCGGTGCGGCCAGCCGTGCCGACACCCGCAGTCTCGTCCGCAGCCAGGCGCGCGTGCTGCTGGAGCGCGTGCGCGTCGCCAGCCGCCGGACCGTCTTCAGCGAGGAGACCCGGGCTCACCTGCAGGACAGTGCCGACACGCTGGAGCAGGCGCTGACCGCCAGGTTGCAGCGAGCCGGCGCATAGCCGGCGCGTCTTGTTTCGCGCAGTCGGTCAGGCCCGCTCCGACTGCCTCGTCTCTTCGAACAGCGAGGGCTTGAACGCCGCCGATTCGGTGCGGTCGTTCATGGCCCAGAGCAGCAGCGCCCGACCCGACATCGGCTTGGCGAAGAGAAAGCCCTGCAGCTCGTCGCATTCCATCTCTTCGAGCACCTTCTGCTGGCGCTGGTTCTCGACGCCTTCGGCCACGACCTTGAGGCCGAGCGCGTGGGCCAGCTTGATGACGGCGTCGACGACGGCGCGGGCGTCGGCGCTGGGCTCGAGATCCATGATGAAGCTGCGGTCGATCTTGAGCTCTTCGGCCGGGAGCTTGCGCAGGTAAGCCAGGCTCGAGTAGCCGGTGCCGAAGTCGTCGATCGAGAGATGGGTGCCGAGCTCGCCGAGACGGCGGAAGGTCGTCTGCGTCGTCTTGGTGTCTTCCATGGCCGCCGACTCGGTGATCTCGCACGTCAGCAGCGAAGGATGGATCTTGTACAGGTCGAGGGCGCCGGTGATGCGCTCGACGATGTCTTCCTGGCGCATCTGGTGCGCCGAGAGGTTGATGGCCACGCGCATGCGCAGGCCCTTGTCGCGCCACTGGCGGCTTTGCCGGCAGGCGTCTTCGATGACCCAGTTGCCGATGGCGCCGATCAGGCCGAAGCGCTCGGCGATCGGAATGAAGGTGTTGGGCAGCAGCACGCCGCGGGTCGGGTGCTTCCAGCGCAGCAGCGCTTCGACGGCGGTGACCTTGCCGCTTCTGGCATCGATCTTTGGCTGGTAGAAGAGCTCGAACTCCTTGGCGGCCGTCGCCTTGCGCAGGTCGCGCAGGAGCTCGAACTGGACCTCGGCATCGGCGTCCATCGCGGTCGAATAGAAGCAGTGCTTGGAGCCGCCGGCGCGCTTCGACGAATACATCGCCGCGTCGGCGCGCGCTATCAGCTTGGCGTGGCTGCAGCCGTCGGGATACATGGCGATGCCGACCGAGCATGAGATCGTGACCTCGCGGCCCTCGGCCGTGTACGGATGCGAGAGGCCCTGGATCAGCCGCTCGGCGACGTTGGCGATGCCCTCGGGCGTGGTCACGTTGGTGAGCAGCAGCAGGAACTCGTCGCCGCCGACGCGGGCGACGACGTCCTTGCCGCGTGACATCGCCTTCAGGCGCTGGCCGACCTGTTCGAGCACCAGGTCGCCGATCGAATGGCCGTAGGTGTCGTTGACCGGCTTGAAGCCGTCGAGGTCGATGAAGAGCAGCGCCAGCTTGGTGGAATTGGAGTCGGCCTTGGTGGCGGCCGCGGCGAGGCGGTCTTCGAAGTAGACGCGCGTCGGCAGCTGCGTCAGGCTGTCGACGGTGGGCGCAAGCACGGCAGCCCGGCGCGACGGTTCCATGTCGCGTGAAGGCCTGTTCGCCAGCGCCTGCAGGAGCAGGGCGGTGAGGCCGCAGAGCGCGACGAGCAGCAGCGCCTCGGCCCAGGCGAAAGGCACGGCGACAGCGGTGGCCTCGCGCATGGCGGCGGCCAGGGTGAGCAGGCCGGCGCCGAAGAGGACACTGCCGACCCGCACCGCCCAGGCCTTGCGGCCCGGCTGGAACTCGAGCGCGATGACGACCAGCGACGTTGTCAGGCCGAACACGGCGATGCCGGGTCCCCAGGTGCCGGCAGAGAACGTTGCGCGGAAGATCCCCGGCGTCACGAACAGCGAGTGCCCGTAAGCGACCAGTAGCGTCATCAGGGCCAGGCCGCCGAATGCGGGTAGTGTCTTTCGCGTCGCGGTGACGGCAGTGGCGGCGGCGAGGCCGGCGAGCAGCATGGCGAGCGTGCCGGCGACGATGGGCTTGGCGAAGAGGCCGTTGTTCACGGCGTCGACCGGCTCGAGAAAATGGCCCGGCCACCACACTCCGCAGGCGACCAGCAGGATCGCGCAGGCCTTCAGCCGGCGAGCCATGGCGACCGGCCGCGAGCGCGCCGCAGCGGAGACTTCGGAAGAGAGCCAAAACAAAACGCCGCTGATCGCGAAGGCTGCGATGCAGGGCGCGAGCCGCTGGCTGTCGAACACATTCATGAGAGGCAGTTCCGCTCGTTCCGCGAGAGTGAACGTGTGCTCCCCCCGTGGGAACACCGACCCCCTGATTTCGGTACGGTGGCCGCTTCCTTGAGTGGCGATTCGTGGTCGGCGCCATTCACCGGCGTGCAGTTCACAGACGGGTGCAGCAGGGTATCGACTGGCTGCCGGCGCGCCACGCGAGCGCGGCATCGGATGCCCACTAACGCACGCTTTTGCCGAGCGGCGGCGCCTCCCGGCGCGAGCCCGGTGCTCGGCTCAGCTAGCGGCGAGCCGCCGACCCGTGACGATGACGGTGGGCAAGACGATGATCGCATTCGTTTGCGCCGCTGCTGCCGGTGCGGCGGCGGCGCTGGGCCGCACGTCGGCCGCGAAGGCCAGGCCGGTGGCGGCAACGATGGCGAAGAGGACGGCGGATGCGGTGAGACGACTGATCATGGTGAGGCTCCTGGTGTGTTCGTTCGCGCTTGGCGTGAAACGAACTCTAGGCAGCACCACCCCGGGTGCCAACGTCTGTGCGACGAAGCTGCGAGCGCGCCGGACAGGCTGCGGCGCGCCGCGACGAACGCACCCCGCGCAGCCTTCTGGCCGCGTCAATCCGCCTGAGCGGCGGTCCCGAGCGGCGCCGTGCGCAGTCGCAGCCAGGTGAGCGCGGCGCCTTCGAGCTCCGGCGCCAGCCGCTCCGCGACCATGCGGTGATAACCGTCGAGCCAGTCGATCTCGTCGGCCCGAAGCAGAGAAGGCTCGATGCAACGCGTGTCGATCGGGCAGAGCGTCAGCGTCTCGAACTCGAGGAAAGCGCCGAACTCGGTCTCGACATCGCCACTGCGCGCCGGCACGGTGAGGACCAGGTTCTCGACCCGCACGCCCCAGCGGCCGGGCCGGTACAGGCCCGGCTCGATGCTGGTGATCATTCCCGGCTGCATCGCCATCGTCGCGTCGGGGATGGTGCGCGAGATGCTCTGCGGACCTTCGTGTACGTTGAGGAAGTAGCCGACGCCGTGGCCGGTGCCGTGGCCGTAGTCGAGGCCATGCTCCCAGAGCGGCGCGCGGGCGATGGCGTCGAGCATCGGCGACAGCGTGCCCACCGGGAAGCGGGTGCGGCTGAGCGCCATGGTGCCGCGCAGGACGAGCGTGACGTCGCGCCTCTGCGCTTCGCTGATGCGGCCGATCGGCCACATGCGCGTGATGTCGGTGGTGCCGCCGAGGTACTGGGCGCCGGAGTCGATCAGGAGCAGGCCGTCGCCCTCGATCACGGCGTGCGATTCGGGCAAGGCGCGGTAGTGCGGCATAGCGCCGTTGGCATTGAAGGCGGCGATGGTCGCGAAGCTCGGGCCGACATAGCCCTTGCGCTTCGCCCGCGCCACCGTGAGCTGCGCGTCGATGGTGAGCTCGGTGATGGGCTCGGTGCGCGCGGGGTCGGCCAGGGCCGCCTCGAACCAGGCGTAGAACTCGCACATCGCGGCGCCGTCCTGGGTCATGGCGCGGCGCACGTGGGCGGCCTCGGCGTCGCTCTTGCGGCTCTTGGCCAGCGTGCTCGGATTGATCGCCTCGACGCGGCGCGCGGTCGTCGCTTCGGCGAGGCCGAGCGTGGTGCGCTTCGGATCGACGAGCAGGACGGCGTCGGCCGGCAGGCCGGCGAGGGCCGCAGCGGCGTCGTCGTAAGGTGCGATGGTCACGGCGTCGGCGGCCAGCGTCGTGGCGAGCGCCGCGTCGACCTTGCCGCGGCCGACGAACAGCGTCGATGCCTTCGGCGCGATCAGCAGATGAGCGAGGAAGACCGGGTTGTAGCCGACGTCGGCGCCGCGCAGGTTGAGCAGCCAGGCGATGTCGTCGACGGTCGAGATCAGGTGGTGCGTGGCGCCTGCGGCCGCCATGGCGGCGCGCACCCGTTCGAGCTTGCGCGCGCGTGCCTCGGGCGCCTCGGCGCCGGTGTGCTCGTAGACGGCGTTCGAGGGCGGCGAGGGCCGCTCGGGCCAGGCGGCTGCGAAGACGTCGACATCGGTGCGCAGCGCGATGCCGCATCTGTCGAGCGCGGTGCGCAGTTGGCGCGCCGCGGCCAGGCCAAGCACCTGGCCGTCGACGCCGACCGTGGCGCCGCCGGGCAACTGCCCGCACAGCCAGTCGAGGTGCTGGCTGCCGGCAGCCGTCGGGATCTTCATCAGCTCGATGCCGCTGCCCGCAAGCTGCAGCTCGGCCTGGCCCCAATAGCGACTGTCGACGAAGAGCGCGGCGCGCTCGAGCGTGACGACGAGCGTCGCCACCGAGCCTGTGAACCCCGACGCCCATTGCCGGCCCTGCCAGCGCTCCGGCAGGTACTCGGACAGATGCGGGTCGCTCGAAGGCACCAGCACCGCGGCCACGCCAGCCGCCTTCAGCGCGTCGCGGATGAGCTCGATGTGGAGGCGGGCGGGGGAGGTGCGGGTGTCCATGGGGCTTCCTTCGAAAAGCAGGTGGAAGTTTAGAAGTTGAATTCCGATGCGTTCAAGGCCGGCTCCCGCGAGGCGGCTCGGCCACCACTCTCGCGCTGCGCTCGTACGTGAAATACGCCCAGGCCCAGTCGACCATCACGATCAGGCGGTTGCGAAAGCCGATCAGGAAATAGATGTGGGCGAAGAGCCAGAACAGCCAGGCGCCGAGGCCGCTGAAGCGCAGGGAGCCGAAACCGAATATGGGCAGATCGACGATCGCGGCCTTGCGGCCGACCGTCGCGAGGTTGCCGTAGTCGATGTAGCGGAACGGCCGCGTCGCCTCACCTCGCAGGCGGCGCACCAGGTTGGCGGCGGCGGCGCGGCCCATCTGCTTGGCCGCCGGGCTGACGCCGGGCACCGGCTTCGGCTCGCCTCGGCCATGGCTCACCGCCGCGGCGAGATCGCCGACGACGAAGATCTCGGGATGGCCGACAAGGCTGAGGTCGGGCTCGACGACGACACGGCCACCGCGGTCGAGCGTGGCACCCGTCTGCGCTGCCACGGTGCGGCCGAGCGGCACGCCGGCGACGCCCGCGGCCCAGATCACGGTATGGCTCGGCAGCCGCTCGAGAATTGCAGGACGGCCCGTGCTCGCCGACTCGAAGGTCACGCCAGCCGCGTCGATACCCGTCACCTTGCAACCGGTGCGGACCTCGACGCCGAGCCGCTCGAGCTGCTCGCGGGCACGTGCCGAAAGCGCGGGCACGAAAGCGCCGAGAACGCGGTCCGAGCCTTCGAGAAGAACGACGCGTGTGTGCTTCGAATCGATGCGGCGGAACTCGCGCACCAGCGTGTGCTGGGCGATTTCGCTCATCGTGCCGGCCATCTCGACGCCCGTCGGGCCGCCACCGATGACGGCGAAGGTGAGCCAGCCGTCGCGAAGCGTCTCGTCGTCGGTGCGCTCGGCGCTCTCGAAGGCGCCGATCATGCGGGCGCGGATGTCGAAGGCGTCGGTGAGCGTCTTCAGGCCGGGTGCATGACGGGCCCAGTCGTCGTGGCCGAAGTAGCTATGGGTCGCTCCAGCGGCGACGACGAGATGGTCGTAGCCGAGCCGCTCACCGCCGTCGAGGCCGAGGCTGTGCGCCGCGACGTCGATGCTCTCGACCTCCGCCTTCAGGATCGTCAGGTTGCCGCGGGCCATCTCCGCGCGCAACACATGGCGGATCGGCGCACTCACTGCCGGTGCGCTCAGGCCGGCAGTGGCCACCTGGTAGAGCAGCGGCTGGAACAGGTGGTGGTTGGTGCGGTCGACCAGCGTGATTTCTACGGCTGCCTTCGACAGCCCGCGAACCGCCTCGATGCCGCCGAAGCCGCAGCCGACGACCACGACGTGCGGCTTGCGTTGGCGTTCTTCCGGCATGCGGCCATTCTCGCTCTGGCAGTGAATCGTCGTGGCGCCGCTATATCCTGCCGCCATGCGCCTCTTGCTGGTGGAAGACGACCGGATGATCGGCGAGAGCCTGCAACGCGCGCTCCGGCTCGAGGGCTATGCCGCCGACTGGGTGCGCGACGCGCCCGCCGCCACTGGCACGCTGGCGAGCGAGCGCTTCGACCTCGTTCTCCTCGACCTCGGCCTGCCTTCGGCCGACGGCCTCGACGTGCTGCGGGCCCTCCGCGCGCGCCACGACGCCACGCCGGTGATCGTGCTGACGGCACGCGACGATCGCGGCGACCGCGTCGCCGGCCTCGACGCCGGTGCCGACGACTACCTCGTCAAGCCCTTCGAGCTCGACGAGCTCAATGCCCGCATCCGTGCCGTGCTGCGTCGCCATGCCGGACGCGCCGAGCCGCTGCTCGCGCACGGCGACGTCACGCTCGACCCGGCGGCGCGGCGCGTCACCCGGGACGGCGTGCCGGTGCCGCTCTCGGCGCGCGAGTTCGCGGTGCTCGCGGCGCTGCTGGCGCGGCCGGGCGCGGTGCTGTCGCGGGCGCAGCTCGAAGACCGTCTCTACGGCTGGGGCGAGGAGATCGAGAGCAACGCGGTCTCGGTCTACGTGCACCAGCTGCGCAAGAAGCTCGGCGCCGATTTCATCGGCAACGTGCGCGGCGTCGGCTACTTCGTGGCCGCGGTGCGGCCCGTTTCGCCGTGACTTTGCCCTGACCTCGACATGACGTCGCCGTGACCTCGATCCGCGTCCGCCTGCTCGTCTCGCTGCTGGCGCTGCTGCTGGCCGCCGCCGCCGCCATGGGCGCCGTGATCTATCGCAACGTGCTCGGTGAGACCGAGGCGATCTTCGACTACCAGCTGCAGCAGATGGCGCTTTCCTTGCGCGACCAGGGCGAGATCGCGTCGGCGCAGGCCGGCACGCTGGCCGACGAGCAGCTCGACTTCGTGATCCAGATCTGGACCGTCGACGGCCGCAGCATCTACGCCTCGCGCGACCACGCGGCGCTGCCGGCGCGGGCACTCCTCGGGCTGGCCACGTTCAACGTCGAGGGTCGGGCCTGGCGCACCTTCAGCGTCGCCACGCGCGATCGCGTGATCCAGGTTGCACAGCCGGTCGAGATTCGGCAGCGCCTGGCGGCGCGCGCGGCCTGGCGCAGCGTCCTGCCGCTGCTGCTGATTGCGCCGATCGCGGCGCTCGTCGTCGGCTGGCTGGCGGCGCGCAACCTGGCGCCGCTCGAGCGCCTGGCGGGCGAGCTGCGTTCGCGCGGCAGCCAGTCGATGGCGCCGCTCGAGATGGCCGGCCTGCCCGACGAGGTGTCGCCGCTGGCGCGTTCGCTCAACGCCTTGCTCGAACGACTCCGCAGCGCCCTCGACGCCCAGCGCGCCTTCGTAGCCGACGCCGCCCACGAGCTGCGCTCGCCGCTGACGGCGCTGAAGCTTCAGCTCGAGCTGCTGCGCCGCGCCGGCAGCGATGTCGATCGCGACGCCGCACGCGACGCCCTCGGCGCGGGCATCGAGCGCGCCTCGCGTCTGGTCGAGCAGTTGCTGGCGCTGGCGCGCAGCGAGCCGTCGTCGCCGCACGCCGCCGAGCGTGTCGACCTGGCCGAGATCGCGCGCCGGGCCGTCGCCGAGACCGTCGCGTTCGCGAGCTCGCGCGCGGTTGAGTTCGAGCTCGTCGCCGAAGCGCCGGTCTGGGTCGACGGTGACGCCTTCACGCTTGGCCTGCTCGTGCGCAACCTGGCCGACAACGCGGCGCGCTATTCGCCTGCCGGCAGCCAGGTGCTGCTCGGCGTGACGGCGAGCAGCGCCGAAGCGACGCTGCAGATCGACGACGCCGGCCCCGGCATCGCCTTCGCCGACCGCGACCGCGTTTTCGACCGCTTCTATCGCCGTGCCGGTGCCGACGACTCGGGCAGCGGCCTTGGCCTGGCCATCGTGCGCAGCGTCGCCGACGCGCACGGCGCCACCGTGGCGCTCGCCGACTCGCCGCTCGGCGGGCTGCGCGTCTCGGTGCGCCTGCCGCTTGCGGCGCCGTCGCCAGAGATGCGCGTCGCCTCCCTTTAACGCTCGCTTAATCGATTCCTAATTGAGTTCTAACCGGGCGAACATATCTTCG
>JAYTYH010000581.1:0-7514 GCA_043742485.1 Rhizobacter sp. | reverse complement strand
GGAGATCACGGTCTTCGCCGACAGCGAGTTCCAGATCGGTCAGGTCCTCGATCTGCTCATCGGCAAGCTGACCAAGCGCAGCGTCGACGTGCGCTTTCTTGACCGCACGGCCAAGATCGAGAAGATCGGCGGCGACAAGGTCAAGCAGCTGCTCGTCGTCAAGAGCGGCATCGACTCCGAGACCGCGAAGAAGCTGCAGACCACGATCAAGCAAAGCAAGATCAAGGTGCAGGCCTCGATCCAGGGCGACACGGTGCGCGTCACCGGCACCAAGCGCGACGACCTGCAGGCGGCGATGGCGTTGATCCGCAAGGAAATCGCCGACCAGCCGCTGTCGTTCGACAACTTCCGCGACTGATGCCCGGGCGCATGCTCGTGATGGCCGCGGCGATCGCCGCCTGCCCGGCCGCAGCTCTCGCGCAGACCGTTTCTCTCGGCGGCAGCCTGGGCAGCAAAGCCCTGCTCCTGGTCGACGGCAAGCCGCGCAGCGTCGCAGTCGGCGCTACGGTCGACGGCGTCAGGCTGGTTTCGGTCTCCGGCAACGACGCCGTCGTCGAAGTGCAGGGCAAGCGCGTCACGCTTCAGCTCGGCGGCGCCCAGGTCAACCTCGGCGGCAAGGCCGGCCCGGAGACCGGCAGCGTGATCGTGCTCACCGCCGAAAGCGGCGGCCACTTCTTCACCTCGGGCACGATCAACGGCAAGACGGTGCGCTTCGTCGTCGACACCGGCGCCACCACCGTCTCGATGGGGCAGGAGGAGGCCGATCGCATCGGCCTCGACTACAAGAGCGGCCAGCGCGGGGTGGTCGGCACGGCCAACGGGGCGGTGCCGGCGTATCGCGCCTCGCTCGCTTCGGTACGCATCGGCGAGGTCCAGCTCTACAACGTCGAGGCCACCATCCTGCCGGCGGCGATGCCGTACGTGCTGCTCGGCAACAGCTTCCTCAACCGCTTCCAGATGCGGCGCGACAACGACAGGATGACGCTCGAGCGCCGCTTCTGAACGGCTTCGCGGTCCGGCCGCTGTCGCCCTGCCGACATGGCGAATCGCACGGTCGTGCTAAAAACCTGCCTCGCGATCGGAGACCTGCGATGGACCTGACTTTCACTGACGAAGAATTGACCTTTCGCGAAGAGATTCGCGGCTGGGTCGCCGAGAACCTGCCGAAGGAGATCAGCGACAAGGTCCACAACTCGATCCGCCTCAGCCGCGAAGAGATGCAGCGCTGGGCCAGGATTCTTGGCAAGCGCGGCTGGCACGGCTGGGGCTGGCCGAAGCAGTTCGGCGGCCCGGGCTGGAACGCGATCCAGAAGCACCTGTTCGAAGAAGAAACCGCGCTCGCCGGCGCGCCGCGGGTGATCCCGTTCGGGCCGGTGATGGTGGCGCCGGTGATCATGGCCTTCGGCACGCCCGAGCAGCAGCAACGTTTTCTGCCCGGCATCCTGAGCGGTGAGGTCTGGTGGAGCCAGGGCTACAGCGAGCCGGGCTCGGGTTCCGACCTCGCCTCGCTCAAGACCCGCGCCGAACGCGTGCACACCAAAGACGGCGACAAGTTCATCGTCAACGGCCAGAAGACCTGGACCACGCTCGGCCAGTACGGCGACTGGATCTTCTGCCTGGTGCGCACCTCGACCGATGGCAAGCCGCAGACGGGCATCAGCTTTCTCCTCATCGACATGAAGAGCCCCGGCGTCACGGTGCGGCCGATCATCACGATGGAAGGCGAGCACGAGGTCAACGAGGTCTGGTTCGACAACGTCGAGGTGCCGGCCGACCAGCTCATCGGCGAGGAGAACAAGGGCTGGACCTATGCCAAGCACCTGCTCGCCCACGAGCGGACCAACATCGCCGACATCAACCGCGCCAAGCGCGAGCTCGAGCGGCTCAAGCGTATCGCCAAGACCGAGGGCGTCTGGGACGAGGCCCGCTTCCGCGACCAGATCGCCCTGCTCGAGGTCGATGTCATCGCCCTCGAGATGATGGTGTTGCGTGTGCTCTCGGCGGAGAAGAACGGCAAGCAGAGCCTCGACGTCGCCGGCCTGCTGAAGATCCGGGGCAGCGAGATCCAGCAGCGCTATACCGAGTTGATGATGCTGGCCGCGGGCCCGGCCACGGTGCCGCTGATGCGCGAGGCGATGGAGGCCGGCTGGCAGGGCGACCAGTTCGCCGCCGGCTTCGTGGCGCCGCTCGCCGGCACCTACTTCAACATGCGCAAGACGACGATCTACGGCGGGTCGAACGAAGTGCAGAGGAACATCGTGGCTCAAACGGTGCTCGGGAGCTGACATGGACTTCGACTTCAACAACGACCAGGAAATGCTCCGCGACTCGGTCCGCAAGTGGGTCGACCGCGGCTACGACTTCGAGCGCCGTCGCGGCATCGTCAAGGCCGGCGGCTTCTCGGCCGAAGCCTGGCAGGAAATCGCCGACCTCGGCATCCTCGGCCTGCAGGTGCCGGAGGCGAGCGGCGGCCTCGGCCTCGGCGCCGTCGAGGCGATGGTGGTGATGGAAGAGCTCGGCCGTGGCCTCGTGCTCGAGCCGTTCGCAGCGGTGGCGCTGGTCGCCACGGATCTGCTCGCGGCCGCCCGGGCGCCGTCCTCGGCCCTCTGGCTGCAGGGCATCGCCGACGGCAAGGAGCGCGTCGTGCTCGCGCACGAGGAGCGGCACTCGCGCTATCGGCTCGGCCACGTCGAGACGACGGCAACGCACGTCAGCGGCACCTGGCAGCTGAGCGGCACCAAGATCGTGGTGCCTGTCGGCGGCTCGGCAGGCGCCTTCATCGTCTCGGCGCGAACCCAAGGCAAGGTCGGCGACGCTGGCGGCGTGGCGCTGTTCCTGGTCTCGCGCGGCGAGCGTGGCGTCGATGTCCGCGCCTACCCGACACAAGACAGCGGCAGCGCGGCCGATCTGGTCCTGAGCGGCGCCAGTGCCGTCGAGTTGCTGCCCGCCGGCGAGGCGATGGTGGCGCTGACGCACGCGGTCGACATCGGCATCGCCGCGCTCTGCGCCGAAGCCGTGGGCGCCATGGACAAGCTGGTCGCCCTCACCGTCGAGTACATGAACACGAGAAAGCAGTTCGGCGTCGCCATCGCCAGCTTCCAGGCGCTGCGCCACCGCATGGCCGACGTCAAGATGCAGCTCGAGCTGGCGCGCTCGATGAGCTACTTCGCGACGCTCAAGCTCGGCGAGCCGGCCGAGGCGCGGCGGCGGGCGCTGGCGCAGGCCAAGGTGCAGCTCGGCAACTCGATGCGCTTCGTCGGCCAGCAGTGCATCCAGCTGCACGGCGGCATCGGCGTGACCGACGAGTACGCGGCCAGCCACTACTTCAAGCGGCTGACGGTCATCGAGATGACCTTCGGCGACACGATGTTCCAGCTCGGCGAAGTCTCGCGTCGCATGCAGGACACCGCCGGCGTCTTCGCCTAGGTGGTGCCCCCAAGCTCACGGGTACGTTCGCTGCCCCCCGAGGGGGTGCGCCCGGCCTTGGGGCGGCCCGGCGCCCGGTCGTGACTTTCGGCCTGACGGCCGTGCGCGGCCTCGAGGTCGGCCACTTCACCGACCCGCGCCGGCCGACCGGCTGCACCGTGATCCTGGCGCGCGACGGCGCGGTCGCCGGCGTCGACGTGCGCGGCGCCGCGCCAGGCACCCGCGAGACTGACCTGCTCGATCCCGTCAACGCCATCGACACCGTGCATGCCGTCGTCCTCGCCGGCGGCAGCGCCTTCGGGCTCGACGCCGCCGGCGGCGTGATGCGCTGGCTCGACGAGCGCGGCATCGGCACGTAGATCGGCGCCTTCAACGTGCCGATCGTGCCGGCCGCCATCCTCTTCGATCTCTGGGTCGGCGACGCGCGCATCCGCCCCGACGCCGCCGCCGGTTACGCCGCCTGCGACGCCGCCACCAGCGATGAGGCCGCCGAAGGCAACGTCGGTGCCGGCGCCGGTGCCAGCGTCGGCAAGCTGTTCGGCATCGAACGGGCGATGAAGGGCGGCATCGGCACCGCGCACGTCGTCGCCGGCGGTGTCACGGTGGCGGCGCTGGTCGCCGTCAACGCCATCGGCGACGTGATCGATCCCGCAAGCGGCCAGGTGATCGCCGGGGTGCGCAGCGAAGACGGCGCGGGCCTTGCCGACGTCATGGCGATGCTCAGGCGCGGCGAGTGGCCGGCGCGGTTGCGACCACAGATCGAAGCCGGCGCGGCGACCACGATCGCGGTCGTCGCCACCGATGCCGTGCTCACCAAGGCCGAGGCCACCAAGGTCGCGCAGATGGCGCACGACGGCCTCGCCCGCAGCATCGACCCCGTGCACACGATGGGCGACGGCGACGTCGTCTTCGCGCTCGCCACCGGCGCCAGCGGCCAGGCCGCGTCGCCCACGATCGTCGGTGCCCTGGCGGCCGACGTGCTCGCCGAGGCGGTGCTGCGCGCCGTGCGCGCGGCCGTGGGCGTCCGGGGCGCCGGCCTGCCCGACCTGCCATGCGCCGCCGATCTCGCGACCGGGCCCAAGAGCGCGCTGCAGAGCGCGCACCAGAACCAATCCAAATCCGGAGACCCCGCATGACCGATCCGACCCGCCGCCGCCTGCTCCTGACCGCGCTCGCGGCCGGCGCCGGCTCCCTCGCCGCCTGCGCGACCCGACCCGCCGCCGCCGCCATGACACCCATCGTCTTCGTGCCGGGCAACGGCGACACGGCGGCACTGTGGACGACGACGATCTGGCGCTTCGAGTCGAACGGCTGGCCACGCGACCGGCTGCACGCCATCGACCTGCCCTACCCGCTGGCCCGCGACGACGACACCAAGGAGCAGCCCGGCCGCACCTCGACGGCCGAGCACACCGCCTACCTCGCCGCCGAGGTCAGGAAGGTGCTGGCGCGCACCGGCGCCGCGAAGGTGGCGCTGGTCGGCAACTCGCGCGGCGGCTACCCGATCAGGAACTTCATCGCCAACGGCGGCGGCGCGGCCGTGGTCTCGCACGCGGTGCTCTGCGGCGTGCCCAACCACGGCGTCAACTACGACAAGACAACGCGGCTAGGCAACGAGTTCAACGGCGCCGGCCCGTTCCTGGCTGGCCTCAACGCACCGCGCGACGGCAGCGGCAACGAGGTCACGCCCGGCGTCGCCTGGATGACGATCCGCTCCGACAACAACGACAAGTACGCGCAGCCGAACGACGCCTGGCTCGGCAACCGCGGCATCGCCACCAACGTCAGCTTCGACGGCCCGGCGCTGAAGGGCGCGGAGAACGTCGTCATCGCCGGCATCGACCACCGCGAGACCGGCTTCGGCGCCGCGGCGTTCGCGCCGATGTTCCGCTTCATCGCCGGCCGGCCCGCGACCACGCTCGACATCAAGCCGGAAGCGAACGTGGTGCTCGACGGCACCTTGAGCGGCCTCGGCCTCGACAACCGCAGCGGCAACTTCGCCACCAATCTGCCGCTGGTCGGTGCCACGCTCGAGGTCTGGGGCGTCGACGCCGCCAGCGGCGAGCGCACCGGCCCGGCGCGGCACCGCAAGACCATCGGCGCCGACGGTCGCTGGGGCCCGCTCGAGGTCGACCCGCTGGACCATCTCGAGTTCGTGATCGCGGCGCCGGGTTACGCCACGACCCACATCTACCGCTCGCCGTTCCCACGCTCGTCGCAGATCGTCAGCCTGCGACCGGAACGCGTCGTCGAGGCCGAGCGCGACGCCAAAGCGATCGTCGTGCTGACACGGCCGCGCGGTTACTTCGGCCTGCCGCGCGACCGCATCGTCCTCGACGGCACCAGCCCGCCGGCCGGCATCCCGACCGGCGTCGCCGGCGTCGCCACGGCACGGTTGAAGCTGGCCGACGCCACGAACCGGGCCGTCGTGGGTGAGTTCAACGGCGAGCGCATCGTCGGCCGCACCTGGCCGGCGGCTGACAGCCAAGTCACCGTGCTCGAGCTCACCGGTTGAGACTCGGCCAGCTCCTCTTTTCGCAGGGCTTCGGGACGCGGCGCGAGTGCGGCGCGCTCATCGCGCACGGCCTCGTCGAGGTCGAAGCAGCGAACGCGGATGACGGCGACACCGGGTTCGCCGTCGCCGTCGCCGACCCCGACCACGACCACGACGTCGGTGATCCGACCGGCCGCTGGTTTCGCGTTCGCGGCGAGCGCTGGCCGTATCACGAACAGGCGCTGATCGTGCTCAACAAGCCGGCCGGCTACGAGTGCTCGCTCAAGCCCAAGCACCACGCGAGCGTGTCCACCTTGCTGCCAGCGCCGCTGCGCAGCCGTGGCGTGCAACCGATCGGCCGCCTCGACGAAGACACCACGGGCGTGCTCCTGTTCACCGACGACGGCGGCCTCGTCCATCGCCTCACTTCGCCGAAGCGCCACGTTGCCAAGGTCTACGAAGTGCGCTGCAAGCACGCGGTCGATGCGCTGCAGATCGACCGCCTGCTCGCCGGCGTGCTGCTCCACGACGACGACGAGACCGTGGCCGCCTCGGCCTGCATCGTGACCGGCGAGCGTGAGCTGCGCCTGACGCTCACCGAAGGCAAGTACCACCAGGTCAAGCGCATGGTCGCGGCGGTCGGCAACCGCGTCGAAGGGCTGGAGCGCAGCGCCTTCGGCAGCGTCACGGTCGAGGGCCTAGCGCCGGGCGCGTGGCGCTGGGCCGATGCCGCGATCGATTTTCCTGTCCACCCGCTGAAGTCGCACCCGCCATGAAAGACCTCCCGATCCTCGCCCTCCCTGGCCTGCTCAACGATGAACGCCTCTGGCATCACCAGGCCGCCGCGCTCGGAGCCGACCATCCGATGACGTCGTTCCCGTTGACGCCCCAGGCGTCGATGGCCGAGCTCGCAGCCATGGCCCTGGCCCGCGCACCCGCCGGGCGCTTCGCGCTGATGGGCTTGTCGATGGGCGGCTACCTGGCGCTGGAGATCATGCGCAAGGCGCCAGAACGCGTCGCGGCACTGGCGCTGCTCGACACCAGTGCCCGCCCCGACACGCCGCAGGCCAGCGAGATGCGCCGCGCCCTCATCGCGCAGTCGGCGGGCGACTTCGATGCCGTCCTGGCCGCCCTCATGCCGCGGATCCTGCATCCGTCGCGCCTCGGCGACGAAAGCGTCGTCGGTCTGTTGCAGAAGATGGCGGCCGACATCGGCCGCGACGGCTTCGTGCGCCAGCAGCACGCCATCATGGCCCGCTCCGACAGCCGGCCGACGCTCGCCACCGTCCGCTGCCCGACGCTCGTGCTGTGCGGGCGCGACGATCTTCTGACGCCGCTCGAGCTGCATGAGGAGATGGCCACCGGCATCGCCGGCTCGCGCCTCGTCGTGCTCGATGGCTGCGGCCACATGTCGGCGCTGGAAAATCCCGCCGAGGTGACCGAAGCCTTGCGCACCTGGCTCGCGCGCGCCGAGCCGATCGCCTGAACGAAGCGGCGCGTCGCCTCAGGCGGCGACGATCTCGATCCGCTTCGCGCCACGGCCGGCGTCGCGGGCGCGCAGTTGCCCGCAGCCGGCCTCGACGTCCTGCCCCGC
>JAYTYH010000580.1:0-3236 GCA_043742485.1 Rhizobacter sp. | reverse complement strand
GTCGTGGCTGTCGCCGCTGCTCATCTTCGTCGGCGTCGTCGTCTTCATCTCGAAGCAGAACAGCGGCGCCGGCGCCGTCGGCCGCGTCCTGATCGGGCTTGGCCTGATCACGCTGGCGCTGCAACTCATCGTCGCGGCGACGCGGCCGCTGACCGAATCGCCGGCGGTGCGGGCGCTGCTGGTGGCGCTGCCCAACGAGGTGCTTCTCGACATCGTCGTCGGTGCCGTGCTCACCGTGTTCTCGTATTCGAGCCTGGCCATCGTGCTGCTGATCGCCACGCTCGCCACCTCGGCGCTGATCCCGGTGCCGGTGGCGCTCGGACTGGTGCTCGGCGCCAACGTCGGCAGCGGCGTGCTCGCGCTCCTGGCCACGTCGAGCGCGTCGCCGCAGGTGCGCCGGCTGCCGCTCGGCAACCTGCTCTTCAAGTCGGCCGGCGCCCTGCTCTTCATCCCGCTGATGCCGCAGGTCCACGTGCTGATGCAGCAACTGGTGCCGACGGTGCACCACCAGGTCGTGCTCTTTCACCTCGGCTTCAACATCGTGCTGGCGATCGTCTTCATCGGCTTCACCGGCCTGGTCGGCCGCACCGTCGACCGCTGGCTGCGCGAGCCCTTGCCGGGCGCCGGCTCGATGCGGCCACGCCACCTCGACCCGCTTGCGCTGACGATGCCTTCGCTGGCGATCTCGTGCGCTGCGCGAGAAGCGCTGCACCAGGCCGACGTCGTCGAGACCATGTTGCGCGGCATCGTGCCGGTGATCCGCAACAACGACCTGCGCCTTTCGGGCGAGCTGCGCAAGCTCGACGACGTGGTCGACGAGCTGTATTCCGCGATCAAGTTCTACCTGACACAGATTTCCGGAGAAGCGCTGTCGCCCGAAGAGGGCCGGCGCTGGACCGACATCGTCTCCTTCACGATCAACATGGAGCAGATCGGCGACATCATCGAGCGCGTGCTCCAGGACATCGAGGACAAGAAGGTGCGCAAGAACCGCAGCTTCTCGGAGGCCGGCATGGCCGAGATCGTCCACCTGCACGAGCGGCTGCTTTCCAACCTGCGGCTGGCGATGAGCGTGTTCCTCGACGGCCACGTCCGCGATGCCAAGCGGCTGCTCGAGGAGAAGGCGCACTTTCGCGACCTCGAGCACGAGTACGCCGCCAACCACATCGGTCGCCTGCGCGACAACACGACGCAGAGCATCGAGACGAGCTCCCTCCATCTCGACCTCATCAGCGACTTGAAGCGCATCAACTCGCACATCTGCGGCGTGGCGTATCCGATCCTCGAGTCGGCCGGCGCCCTGACGGCGACGCGCATCCGGCAATCCCAGTTCGCGGCTCTCGAGCTGCCCGAAGACGTCACGCGCTGACGCGCCGCCCTGGTCCCAGATCACGATGCTGACCCTCGACGACATCACGCAACTTTTCGCAAGGCACGGCGGCGCCCAGTACAGCGGCGAGCCGGTGACGCAGCTCGCGCATGCGCTGCAGACGGCGCAGCTCGCCGAGCAGAACGGCGCCAGCGACGAGCTCGTCACCGCCTGTCTTCTCCACGACCTCGGCCATCTCCTCAACGAGCAAGGCGACACACCAAGCCTGCGCGGCATCGACGACACCCACCAGTACTTCGCACTGCCGTTTCTGCGCGGTCTGATGCCGGCCGCGGTGCTCGACGCCATCAGGCTGCACGTCGATGCCAAGCGCTATCTCTGCTTCGCCGATCGCGACTACCACGCGAAGCTTTCCGACGACTCCAGGCGCAGCCTCGTGCTCCAAGGCGGTGTCTTCGACGCTGGCGCCGCCGAAGCCTTCCTTGCCCAACCGGGTGCCCGCGACGCTGTGCGCCTGCGCCAGTGGGACGACCTCGCCAAGCTGGCCGACCAGCCCACGCGGCCGCTGGCCCACTACCTCGAACGTGCCGGGCGCTGCGCGTTGCCAGCGAGCGCCGCGCCGGCATGATCCTGACGTGGCCGATCGTGGCCGCGGTTCTGTTCGGCGCGCTCCTGCACGCCTCCTGGAACGCCCTCATCAAGTCGGGCACCGACCAGCAGCTCGACACGGCGCTCATCCACATGCTGGGTTGCTTCGTCGGGATGGCGCTGCTCGTCGTCGTCGGCCTGCCCCGCGCCGAAGCATGGCCGTGGCTCGCGGCCTCGCTGCTCGTTCATGTCGGCTACTACATCACCCTCGTCGGCGCCTATCGGCACGGCGACCTCGGCTTCGCCTATCCGATCATGCGCGGCACGGCGCCGCTGCTGGTGGCGCTGGCCAGTGGCCGGTTGCTCGGCGAGCATCTGCCGGCGCCGGTCTGGGCCGGCGTGGCCGGCATCTTCGGAGGCGTGCTGTTGATCGGCCTGGCCCGCTCCACGCACCACTCGGGCTCGCGACGCCAGGCGCTGGCCTTCGCGCTCACCAACGCCGTGATCATCGCCACGTACACGATCGTCGATGGCCTCGGCGTGCGCGCGTCCGGCAACGCGCTGCAGTACGTCGCGCTGCTGTTCCTGCTCGACGGCATCCCGTACTTCCTGATCGTGATGTGGCAGCGTCGTACGGCGCGCGCCAGTGCCTTCGCCTACATCGGCCGGCGCTGGAAGATCGCCCTGCTCGGTTCGTTCGCATCGCTCGGCTCGTACGGCATCGCCCTCTGGGCCATGACGCGGGCACCGGTCGCCTCGGTGGCCGCGTTGCGCGAGACCTCGGTGCTGTTCGCGGCGCTTATCGGTGTGCTGCTGCTCGGCGAGCGCTTCCGCCTCCAGCGCGCCCTCGGCACCGGCGCCATCGTCGCCGGCGTGATGGCGCTGCGCTTCGGCTAGGAATGGTGCCGCCACGCTCGCTGCGCTCACTGCCCCCCGCGGCAGCGAACGGCCGCCTTCGGGCGGCCCGGCGTCGGCAGAACGGGTCGCACTGACATGGCTGCTTTGCCGACCCAGGCCCGCATCGTCATCGTCGGCGGCGGCATCGCCGGCTGTTCGACGGCCTATCACCTCGCCGGCCTCGGCGAGAGGGACGTGCTGCTGCTCGAACAGGGCCGCCTGACCTGCGGCACGACGTGGCACGCTGCCGGCCTCATCGGCCAGATGCGACCGAACCGCACGATGACGGCGATGAGCAAGTACGGCATCGAGCTCTACGCGACGCTCGAGGCCGAGACCGGCCTAGCCACCGGCTGGAAGCAGTGCGGCAGTGTCAACGTGGCCAGCACGCCGGAGCGCATGCACGTGCTGCGCCGCCAGC
>JAYTYH010000579.1:0-5812 GCA_043742485.1 Rhizobacter sp. | reverse complement strand
GATTCGTGATGGTGGTCCTGGACCTTGTCCTTGTGACGCACGACCTGGCGATCGAGCTTGTCCATCAGCTGGTCGATCGCGGCGTAGAGGTCTTCGGCGGCGCATTCGGCGAAAAGGTCCTTGCCCTTGACGTGAAGCGTGACCTCGGCCTTCTGCCTCCGCTCCTTCTCGCTGAGCTTTTCGACCGAAAGGATCACCGTGATGTCCACGACCTGATCGAAATGCCGGGTGATCCGTTCGAGCTTGGCAGTCACGTATTCGCGCAAGGCCGGGGTCACTTCGAGGTGATGACCGCTGATCGTCAGGTTCATGCAGATCCTTTCGTGGAAGATGGCCAAAGACACTAGCAGAGGCGGCGAAGCTGCTTCGCGATCAGGGTCGTTGGCAGCTCGCCGAAGCAGTCTAGCCGCGCCGCTGCCGCGCCGCTGCCGCGCCCGCGCGCCCGCCCGTGCCCATGCGTCGCCGATGCGATAATTTCGCTACTGCATCACGGGACACCGTCCTTGGACAACCCTACTACACGGTGACCGTCGCTCCCGCTCCCGGCGAGCCAGGTCATGGTCGCCGGAGCCTTCATGCTCAACGTCTTCTCGCTGGCCAACGGCCGCCTCTTCCAGGAAGAGATCGAAAGTCACGGAGCGCTCGCTCATGTGAATCCGGTCTGGGTCGATCTCGATGCCCCGACCGACGAGGAAAAGGGCTGGATCGCCGAGCACTTCGGCCTCACGATCCCGAGTGACGCCGTCGACAACGACCTCGAGGAATCGTCCCGCTTCTACGAAGAAGACAACGGCGAACTGCACATCCGCTCCGACTTCCTGATCGACGACGGCGAGGCGCCGCGCAACGTCCGCGTCGCCTTCATCCTTTACAAAAAACTGCTGTTTTCGGTGCACCGTGAAGACCTTCCCGTCTTTCGCCTGCTGCGCCTCCGGGCGCGACGCATTCCGGCGCTGATCGAAGACGCCAAGGACGTGCTCCTCAAGCTCTACGACGCCGACGCCGAGTACTCGGCCGATGCGCTCTCGGCGATCGCCAAGGAAGAAGACCTCAACGGCCGCATCCGCAGGAACGTGATGGATACGCGCCGTGCGGTCAGCTTCATGATGCGCAGCCGCATGCTGGGCGCCAAGCAAGTTCGAGGAAGCGCGGCAGATCCTGCGCGACATCGATTCGCTCGACAGCCACAGCACCTTCCTGTTCGACAAGATCAACTTCCTGATGAACGCCACGGTCGGCTTTATCAACATCAACCAGAACAAGATCATCAAGATCTTTTCGGTAGCCAGCGTGGCGCTTCTGCCGCCAACGCTGATCGCCAGCGTGTACGGCATGAACTTCAAAATCATGCCCGAGATCGCCTAGCAGTACGGCTATCCGTTCGCGATCACCCTGATGGTGGCCTCGGTCGCTGCCCCCTTCATCTTTTTCAGGCGCAAGGGCTGGCTGCGGTAGCGCTCCTCGCGCGCAGCGTGAATTGCACGACGCTGGTGTCGCCAGTGGCGAAGGCGGCTTCGCAGTACGCCAGATAGAACTCCCAGATGCGCAGGAATCGGGTGTCGAAGCCGAGCCCGCGGACGCTGCGTTCCTGAGCGAGAAAGCCTTGGCGCCAGCGTGCCAGCGTCTCGGCGTAGTCGAGGCCGAAGTCGAATTCGCAGGTGACCTCGAGGCCGGCCGCTTGAGCCGCAGCGCGGAACTGCCTGCGGCTGGGCAGCAGTCCGCCGGGGAAGACGTATTGCTGGATGAAGTCGGTCGAGCGTACGTAGCGCTCGAAGAGGTCGTCGCGGATGGTGATGCTCTGGACGCAGGCGGCGCCGCCTGGCTTCAGGTTGCGGGCGATGGTGGCGAAGAAGCTCGGCCAGTACGCGCGGCCGACGGCTTCGAACATCTCGATCGAGACGATGGCGTCGAACGGACCGTCGGCGATGTCGCGGTAATCCTGGAAGCGCAAGTCGGAGCCGAGGCCGGCGTCGGCGAGGCGCTTTTGCGCCCAGCCGAGCTGCTCGGCCGACAGCGTCACACCGGTGACTTCGGCGCCGAACTCGCGCGCCGAAAGCTCGGCCAGCGCGCCCCAGCCGCAGCCGATCTCGAGCAAGCGCGCGCCCGGTCGCGCGCCGCATTCGACGAGCGCGCGTCGGGTCTTGGCCCATTGCGCCGCCGCGAGGTCACCGCCGCGGTCGCCCTCGAACCAGGCGCTGCTGTAGTGCATCGTCGGGTCGAGCCAGAGGCGATAGAAGTCGTTGCCGAGGTCGTAGTGGGCGTGGATGTTCTTCTTCGCGCCGCTCTTCGAGTTGCGGCGAAAGAAGTGCTTGACGCGATAGAACAGCGAGCCCCACCAAGTGCCGTAGACGAGCTTCTCGACGTCGTCGCGGTTGGTCGTGAACAGGGTCAGCAGGGCGGCGATGTCGGGCGTCGACCAGTCGCCGGCGATGTAGCTCTCGGCGAAGCCGATGTCGCCGGAGCGCAGCGCTGCCGTGCATACGTTCCAGTTGGCGAGCGTGATCGTGGCCCGCGGCTCGCCAGGCTCGGCAGTGCCGAAGTGCAGGGCGTTGCCATCGGGCAGGCGCACGTCGAGCGAGCCGTGGCGAAGATTCTTCATCAAGCCGAAGACGGCACGCGCGGCGGCGGGCGCGTTCGAGACGAGCGCGGGCTCGTCGGTACGGGTGAGCGTGTTCATGGTCGGGCTGAAGAGATAACGGGCCGACGGCGTCAGCGACTGAGGAAGCTGGCCGGCGCGGCGGGCTTGCCGAAGAACGGCACGCGCTTGGCGGCAAGCCGCGCGGCTTGCCAATGGATGCGGGCGACGACGCCCAGCATCAGGAACGGCATGGCGAAGAAGGCGGCGCGCAGGCGCCGCGCCGACACCGGCACGAGCGTGCCGGAGACGCTGGTCTGCAGGAGGAGTCCGCTCTCGTCATGGTGATGGATCCGTGCCACGGTTCGTGGCGTGTCGGTACGCACCGGCAGGCCCGGCAGATGCAGGTCGGTGCGCATGAAGCGGAACCGATAGTCGCCCGCGACGCGGCAAAAGGGCGAGACGTGGAACACCTTCTCGGCCCGCACTTCGCGGCCGAACGCCAGCCCCGCGCCACGCAGCAGATAGCAGTGGCGCTCGCCGAAAGTGTTGTTGACCTCGACGATGACCGCGGCCAGCGAATCGTCGAGCCGGTGGCAGTACCAGAAGCTGACGGGTTTGAAGGCGAAGCCGAGCAACCGCGGATAGCAATGCAGCCAGACTTCCCCGCTGCAGTCGGTGATGCCTTCGCGCTCCAGCAGCTCGTCGAGCCAGGCGAGGCTGTCGGAGCGGCCGTCGCCATGGTCGTGGTCGTGAAAGCTGACGAGGCCGAAGCGGTTGCGCCGGAGCGCCGATGCCGGCTGCTGCCGCAGCGCACGCATCGGCAGCAACAGAAACCAGGTCGGATAGGCGAACCGATGCACGACCGGGCGCAGCCTGGCGTGGCGGACCTGTCCGATGCCGATCAACGGCTGCACCGGCGGCGCTGTTCCGCTCACGCCGCGCGCCTCGCCACCTCGCGCACGGCGGCGCCGACGGCCAAGCCCGAGTGCAAGCCGTCCTCGTGGAAGCCGTAACCCGTCCAGGCTCCGCAATACCAGGTGTCCCGGTGGCCCTGCAACATCGGCAACCTCTGCTGGGCGGCGATGGCGGCACGGTCGAACACCGGATGCGCGTAGTGGAATTCGGCGTGCACGGTGGCGGCCGCAGGCTCGCTCACGGGGTTCAGCGACACGATCAGTGGCGTGCTGAATGGCAAGGGCTGCAACCGATTCAAAAGATAGTGTAGGCAGACTGCCGCTTGCTCGCTGCCATGGCTCGCGGCGCGCGTGTAGTTCCATGCCGCCCAGGCACGCTTGCGACGCGGCAGAACGCCGGCGTCGGTATGCAGGACGGCTCGGTTGTGGTGATAGCGCACGGGGCCGAGCACGCTGCGTTCGTCGTCGCTGGCGTCGGTGAGCAGGGCCAGCGACTGGTCGCTGTGGCAGGCCAACACGACGGCGTCGAAGCGGCTGATGCCGGCATCGGTGGCGACGTCGACGCCGCCGCCGCGCAGCCGTGCAACGCGGCGCACCGGCGTGCCCAGCCGCGCGTCAGGGATGGTCTCGAGCATCTTTACGACATAGTTGCGGGCACCGCCGCGGACCGTGTGCCATTGGGGCCGATCGGCGATCTGCAGCAGGCCATGGTTGTGGCAGAACCGGATCATCGTCGCGACCGGGAAACGCAGCATCTGGTCGGTCGGGCACGACCAGATGCAGCCGATCATGGGCAAAAGGTACCAGTCGCGAAACGGCTTCGAGAAACGGTGCGCATCGAGGAAGTCGCCGATCGGCATGTCGAGCGCGGCCAGGCCGGTCGTCGACGTGTTATTCGCCAGGGCCGTCGCCAGGCGATTGAATCGGGCCATCTCGCGAAGCATTTTCCAGAACGCCGGCCGCACTAGGTTGCGGCGCTGTGCGAACACCGTGTCCACGCTGCAGCCGCTCCATTCGAGGTCGGCGTCGGGCACCTGGACCGAGAACGACATGTCCGACGCAGCCGTCGCCACGCCGAGCTCGGCGAACAACGCGATCAGCTTCGGATAAGTGCGCTCGTTGAAAACAAGAAAACCGGTGTCGACGCCGTGTGTGACGCCGTCGAGCGAGACGTCGACGGTATGTGTGTGGCCGCCGAAATAGTCGGCCGCCTCGTACAGCGTGACCCGGGCGTACGCCGAAAGTTCGCGGGCGGCGGCGAGTCCGGCGATGCCGGAGCCGATCACAGCAATGCGCCTCACGGCGACGCCACCGCGATGCCGCGTCGTAGCTTGCGCTCCGGGCCGCAGGTTGCGGCCCGGAGCGTGATGAAGAAAGTCGCCGAGCGGCCCCGAAGGAACGAGGGAGGGAGGAGGGAGGAGGAGATGCCTCCGGAGCTTTCAACCGGCAGGGCCGGCCGGCTCAGCGACGAAAACCGGTTCGCTGGACCGCGTTCACGGCCACAGCGAACCTCTCTGACGTGCTGGCGCGACGAGAGTTCCCGGCGTCGGGCCAAAGTCGCGTGCGATGTCGTGAGCTGCTGCTTCATTCGCCGGTCGGGTCGTTCGCGATGCCGCGGCATCGTGAAGAGTCATGGATACGCAAGCCCTTGGCAATGGATGAGCCAGGCTCGGCCGCCGTGAATCCGCCATGCCCGGACAACCGTAGGGACACACGATCGTCAAGAGGCAACGATTAAACTGAATGCTTGACAGGAACAGCCATGCTTTACCCCGAACTTTTCAAGCAGCTCGAAGCTGTGCGCTGGAACATGGACCACGATATTCCGTGGTCTTCGTTCGACGCCGCCAAGCTCAGCGAAGAGCAGGCGCAGACGATCAAGATGAATGCCATCACCGAGTGGGCCGCCTTGCCCGCGACGGAGATGTTCCTTCGCGACAACCGGGACGACAGCGACTTCTGCGCTTTCATGAGCGTCTGGTTCTTCGAGGAGCAGAAGCACTCCCTGGTGCTGATGGAATATCTGCGGCGCTTCCGGCCCGAGCTGGTGCCGACCGAAGCGGAGCTTCACGAGGTGCGCTTCGACTTCGATCCGGCCCCGGCACTCGAGACGCTGATGCTGCATTTTTGCGGCGAGATCCGCCTCAACCACTGGTATCGCCGGGCAGCCGAATGGCACGACGAGCCCGTGATCAAGACCATCTACGAAACGCTCGCCCGCGACGAGGCCCGACATGGCGGCGCCTATCTGCGCTACATGAAGCGGGCGATGCAGAAGTTCGGCGACGAAGCGCGCGCCGCCTTCGCCAAGGTCGGCGTG
>JAYTYH010000578.1:0-6943 GCA_043742485.1 Rhizobacter sp. | reverse complement strand
CCTGCTCGACGAGCTGCAAGCCGAGATGGGCATGGCGCTGCTCTTCATCACCCACGACCTCAACCTCGTGCGCCGATTCACGCATCGCGTCGGCGTCATGGAACGTGGCAGGCTGGTCGAGACCGGGCCGACGGCCGAGGTCTTCGCGGCGCCGCGCCACGCCTACACCGCGCGCCTCCTGGCGAGCCGGCCGGTGCGCGAGGTCGAGCCGGTCGCCGCCGACGCGCCGGTGCTGATCGAGGCGCGCGACGTGCGCGTCAGCTTCGAGGTCGCGGCCGGCGCCGGAGCGTCGCCCTGGCGCAAGCGCCGCTTCGACGCCGTGCGCAGCGCCACGCTCGCCCTGAAGCGTGGCGAGACGCTCGGCATCGTCGGCGAGTCGGGCTCGGGCAAGACCACGCTCGGCATGGCGCTGCTGGCGTTGCAGCCGATCGCTGCCGGCGAGATACGGCTCGGCGGCGAGCGCGTTGACGGCGCCGGCAGGGCGGCGCTGCGCGCGATGCGGCGGCGCATGCAGGTCGTGTTCCAGGATCCGTTCGGCTCGCTCAGCCCGCGCATGACGGTCGGCCGCATCGTCGGCGAAGGCCTGGCGCTGCACCGGCCCGAGCTCACGGCAGCGGCGCGCGCTGCGAGGGTCACCGAGATGCTCGACGAGGTCGGTCTCGGGCCGTCGCAGGTCGGCGCCGACGTGCTGCAACGCTTTCCGCACGAGTTCTCGGGTGGCCAGCGGCAGCGCATCGCCATCGCACGGGCCGTCATCCTTCAGCCCGAGGTGCTGGTGCTCGACGAACCGACGTCGGCGCTCGATGTCTCGGTGCAGCGGCAGGTGCTGGCGCTGCTCGCCGACCTGCAGCGCCGCCACGCCATGAGCTATGTCTTCATCAGCCACGACCTCGCCGTGGTGCGGGCGATGTCGCACCGGGTGCTGGTCATGAAAGACGGCGACATCGTCGAGGAAGGCGAGGCCGAAGCCTTGTTCGCCGCGCCGCGCCAGCCCTACACGCGCGCGCTAATCACCGCGGCGCACCTGGCCGAGCCGAGTCGGGCCGACGCGGGCTGATCGAGTCGATCAGGCCGATCAGCCCGGCGCGGCGAAGGGAACGATCTGCGCCATGAGCGCGGCGCCGTCGCTGAGCAGGAAGTCCTTGAAGGCCTGCGCCACCGGTGGCAGCCGCTTGTCGCGGCGATGCACGACGTACCAGCGCAGCATCAGCGGAAAGCCCTCGACATCGAGCACCTGCAGGCTGCCCGTCTTCAGTTCCTGGCTGATGGTGTGCGCCGAAAGAAAGCCGATGCCCATGCCGGCGATCAGCGCCTGCTTGATCGTCTCGGTGCTGCGGATCTCCATCGCGATGCGCAGGCTGCCGAGGTCGCCGCCGAAGCCTTCTTCCATCGACTTCCAGGTGTCCGAGCCCTTCTCGCGCACCACGAAGGGCTCGCGCATCAGGCGGCTCCGGGGAATGTTGTGTTCGCCCACCAGCGGATGACTCGGCGCGGCCACGATCACGTAGGGGTGCGGCGCGAAGGGCTGGTCGATGGTGTCGAGATCGCTCGGCGGCCGCACCATGATCGCCAGGTCGGTGCGGTTGTCGGCGATGTGGCTCAGCAGGCCTTCGCGGTTGTGGACGCTGAAGTCGAGCGTCACGCCCTGGTGGCGGCTGGCGAACTCGACCAGCAGGCGCGGCAGGAAGTAGTCGCCGGCGCTGATCACGCCGACGCTGAGCTTGCCGCCGGAGATGCCCCGGAACTGGGTCATCGCGTTCTCGGCGGCGTCGAACTGCTCGGTGATGGCACGCGCGAACTGCAGCATCGCGATGCCGGCCGGCGTCAGGTAGATCTTCTTGCCGAGCTGCTCGAAGAGGGCGTTGCCGGCATGTTCGGCCAGCTTGCTGACCTGAGTCGAGACCGCCGGCTGCGACAGGTGCAGCTCTTCAGCGGCGCGCGAAAAGCTGAGCAGCCGCGCCACCGCCTCGAACACCTTGAGCTGTCGGAGGGTGGCGTTCTTCATTCACCCCGCGGACGGCCTAGGGCGCGTGCGCTCGGCGTGCAGCGCGACCCGGTGCTGGACCGCGTCGACGAGGAAGTCGGCGCTGTAGGCCGTCAGCAAATGCGGATGCTGCGCGTGCAGGTAGTGCAGCAGGCGCTGCGACGCGTCACCGCCCTGGCTGATCAGCCGCGCGTAGGTCGCGTCGTCCCAGTGCCAGTCGAAACCCAGCTCATGGAACGCGGTGTTGTAGCTGTTGCGCTCATCGGCCTGGCTGGTGAAACCGGCTCGCTCGTTTGTGTGCATCGCCTTCTCCTGATGTTCGAACCGCCGACGATCACCGACGGCCGAACCAATGTAGAGCGGCACCACGCGCACGAACAGTCGCTTTTTCTTGTCCAAACCATGCGCCCGACGTTATGGTTCCGGCGCTGCTCCCTGCATGGCTCGCAGTGCCTGGCCGCCGCCGAAGCTGCCCTGCACAGGCGGCGTACCGCCGAGGCAGACGCGTATCGCGCAGTACTTGAATTCGGGGATCTTGGCGAACGGGTCGAGCGCTGCGTTAGTGAGCTTGTTGATCGCCGCCTCGTAGTAGCAAAAAGGCACGAACACGGAACCGCGCGGGGAGCTGTCGTCGGCGCGCGCATACAGCGCGACGCGGCCGCGCCGCGACTCGATGGTGACGACGTCGCCCGGGTGCCCGCCGAGAGCCGCCAGGTCGAGGGGATGGACCATCGCCACCGGGTCGGGTTCGAGGGCGTCGAGCGCCACCGCACGCCGGCTCATACTGCCGGTGTGCCAGTGCTCGAGCTGGCGCCCGGTGATGAGCACCATCGGGTACGCGGCATCGGGCCGCTCGTCGGCCGGGATGATGTCGGCCGGGACGAACTGGGCCCGGCCGCCGGCGCGCGGGAAGGTGTCCGTGAAGACGACCTGCTGGCCCGGATCGCCTTCGGCCGTGCACGGGTAGGTGACTCCGTGCTCGCGCTCGAGGCGCTCCCAGGTGATGCCGGCGATGCTCGGCATGGTGTGGCGCATCTCGTCGAACACCTCCGAGACGTGGCCGTAGTTCCAGTCGAGGCCGAGCCGCTGCGCCATCTGCTGGATGATCCAGAGGTCTTGCCGGGCCTCGCCGGGCGGGTCGATGGCCTGGCGGCCCATCTGCACGAGCCGGTCGGTGTTGGTGAAGGTGCCGGTCTTCTCGGGAAAGGCGCTGGCCGGCAGGACGACATCGGCGAGGTAGGCGGTCTCGGTCAGGAAGATGTCCTGCACGACGAGGTGGTCGAGGGCGGCCAGCGATTCGCGGGCGTGGCTGGCGTCGGGGTCCGACATCGCCGGGTTCTCGCCCATCACGTAGAGGCCGCGGATATTGCCGGCCTCGATGGCATGCATGATCTCCACGACGGTCAGACCGGGCTCGGCCGAGAGCGAGCCGGGCGCCACCGCCCAGGCCTGCTCGAAGCTGGCGCGCACGGCGTCGCTGGAGACGTGCTGGTAGTCGGGGAACATCATCGGGATCAGGCCGGCGTCGGACGCGCCCTGGACGTTGTTCTGGCCACGCAGCGGGTGCAGGCCGGTGCCGGGTCGGCCGATCTGGCCCGTCATCAGTGCCAGCGCGATCAGGCAGCGCGCGTTGTCGGTGCCGTGCACATGCTGTGAGATGCCCATGCCCCAGAGGATCATCGACGCCCGCGAGGTCGCGTAGAGCCGCGCGACCTCGCGGATAGTGTCGGCCTCGACGCCGCAGATCGGCGCCATCGCCTCGGGCGTATAGCCCTCGACGTTCTTGCGCAGCTCGTCGTAGCCGATGGTGCGGCTGGCGATGAAGCCCTCGTCGACCAGGCCCTCGGTGACGATCACGTTCATCATGGCGTTGAGGAGCGCCACGTCGGTGTCGGGCTTGAACTGCACGAAGCGGTGCGCCAAGCGGGACAGGTCGGAGCGGCGCGGGTCGCAGACGATGAGCTTGGTGCCGGCCTTGGCCGCGTTCTTGATCCAGGTTGCGGCGACCGGGTGGTTCACGGTCGGGTTGGCGCCGATGATGATCACCACCTCGGCGAGCAGAACGTCCATCACCGGGTTCGAGACCGCGCCCGAGCCGATGCCTTCGAGCAGCGCCACCACCGACGAGGCGTGGCAGAGGCGCGTGCAGTGGTCGACGTTGTTGCTGCCGAAGCCGGTGCGCACCAGCTTCTGGAACAGGTAGGCCTCCTCGTTGCTGCCCTTGGCCGAACCGAATCCGGCCAGCGACTTCTTGCCGTGGCGGTCGCGGATCTGCGCCATCTTGCCGCCGGCCAGCGCCAGCGCTTCTTCCCAGCTGGCCTCGCGGAAGACGTCCATCACGCGCTCCGGATCCATCGTGAAGTCGCCGTGCTTGGCCACGCCTTCGCGGCGGATCAGCGGCTTGGTCAGGCGGTGCGGGTGGTGCGCGTAGTCGAAGCCGTAGCGGCCCTTGACGCACAGCCGCTCCGAGTTGGCCGGGCCGTCACGGCCGTTGACGAACAGGATGCGGTTGTCCTTGACGTTGTAGGTGGTCTGGCAGCCGACGCCGCAGAACGGGCAGAGCGACGCGACCTGCTTGTCGGGCACGGTGAGCGCCACGTCGCGCGCCGGCATCAGCGCGCCGGTCGGGCAGGCCTGCACGCACTCGCCGCAGGCGACGCAGGTCGAGGCGCCCATCGGGTCGTCCATGTCGAACACGATCTTGGCGTGCTCGCCGCGAAAGGCCAGGCCGATGACGTCGTTGACCTGCTCGTCGCGGCAGGCGCGCAGGCACCGCGTGCACTGGATGCAGGCGTCGAGGTTGACGGCGATGGCCGGGTGCGAGAGATCGGCGGCGATGCGTTTGCGGGCGTGAAAGCGCGGCTTGCCGACACCGAGCTTTCGGGCCCAGAGGTCGACTTCGTTGTGGCGCGTGTAGGCCGTCTCCGGCATGTCGGAGAGCAGCAGTTCCAGCACCAGCTTTTGCGAGGCGAGCGCCCGCTCGCTGTCGGTGCGGACTTTCATGCCGGCCGTCGGCGCTCGGCAGCACGACGGTGCCAGCACGCGTTCGCCGGCGATCTCGACCATGCACGAGCGGCAGTTGCCGACCGCCTCGTATCCTTCCTTGTAGCAAAGGTGTGGAATCTCCACACCTTCGCGCCGGGCGATCTCGAGCAGCGACTCGTCGGCCCGTGCCGCCACCGTGCGGCCGTTCATCTCGAACTCGACGACGGGTGCGGCGAGCCGAGCCGCTTCGAGCCGGGTGATCGCGTTCATGGTGCCAACTCCTGGGCGAAGTATTTGACGACGCAGTCGACCGGATTGGGCGCCGCCTGGCCGAGGCCGCAGATCGACGAGTCGCGCATCACCAGCGACAGGTCGGCGAGCAGCGCCACATCCCAGACCGGCCGCGCGATCAGCGCCGAGGCCTTCGCCGTGCCGTTGCGGCAGGGCGTGCATTGCCCGCACGACTCGTGCTGGAAGAAACGCATCATGTTGCGGGCTGCGCCGACGGCGCTGTCCCGGTCGGAGAGCACGATCACCGCCGCCGAGCCGATGAAGCAGCCGTAGGGCTGCAGGGTGTCGAAGTCGAGCGGGATGTCGCCCATGGCCGCCGGCAGGATGCCGCCCGAGGCGCCTCCGGGCAGATAGGCATAGAAGTCGTGGCCGTCGAGCATGCCGCCGGCGTACTCGTCGATCAGCTCGCGCACGGTGATGCCGGCCGGGGCCAGCTTGACGCCGGGGTTCCTGACGCGGCCCGACACCGAGAACGAGCGTAGGCCCTTGCGGCCGTGGCGGCCATGGCCCGCGAACCAGGCGCCGCCCTTTTCGAGCAGCTCGCGAACCCAGAACAGCGTCTCGAAGTTGTGCGCCAGCGTCGGCCGGCCGAACAGGCCGACCTGCGCGACGTAGGGCGGGCGCAGGCGCGGCATGCCGCGCTTGCCTTCGATCGATTCGATCATCGCCGACTCTTCGCCGCAGATGTAGGCGCCGGCGCCGCGGCGCAGATGAATGCGCGGCAGCGCCGGCTCCGGCAGCTCGGCGAGCATCGTCGCGATCTCGCGCGCCAGCATCTCGCGGCAGCCGTGGTACTCGTCGCGCAGGTAGATGTAGATGTCGTCGATGCCGGCGACCCAAGCCGCGATCAGCATGCCTTCGAGGAAGCGGTGCGGATCTCGCTCGAGCAGGACCCGGTCCTTGAAAGTACCGGGCTCGCCCTCGTCGATGTTCACCGCCATCAGCCGCGGCCCGGGCTCGGCGCGCACGATGCGCCACTTGCGGCCGGCCGGAAAGCCGGCGCCGCCGAGGCCGCGCAGCCCGGAGTCGTCGAGGATGCCCATGAACGACTCGACGTCGCAGGCGCCCGAGTGGCAGTCGCGCAGCATCCGGTAGCCGCCAGCGGCGCGGTAGGCGTCGAAGCCCGTGCTGTCGGGATACTGCGGCGGCAGGTGCCGCGTCAGGCCCGCCGCCACGGTGGCGACGACGCTGTCGGTACGGGCCGGCGCCACCGGGTTCTGGCCGACGACGACCGCCGGCGCCTGCTCGCAGCGGCCGACGCAGGGCGCCGCAATCACGCGCACCGCGGGGCCCAGCAAGGCCGGCAACTCGGCCAGCAAACGGGCCGCGCCCGCCATCTCGCACGACAGGCCGTCGCAGACCCGAACGGTCAACGGCGGCGGCGGTACCTCGCCTTCACGGACGACGTCGAAGTGGTGATAGAAGGTCGCGACCTCGTACACCTCGGTCTGCGCCAGCCGCATTTCCTGGGCCAGCGCGGCGAGGTGCGCTGCCGACAGATGGCCGTAGCCGTCCTGGATCTTGTGCAGGTGCTCGATCAGCAGATCGGGCTGGCGCGACTCGGAACCGAGCAGCGCCTGGACCTGCGCCAGCGCCTCGGCATCGACGCGGCGCCCCCTCGGCGCCGCCCGCTTGCGTTGCCGCGTCGGTGCCAGCGGCGTGATCGGAATGACCGGGTGCGGA
>JAYTYH010000577.1:0-28135 GCA_043742485.1 Rhizobacter sp. | reverse complement strand
CGTCACGACGAGCAAGCGCCTGACGACGCCCGCGCTCAAGAATCTGCCGACGCTCGACGAAGCCGGCGTCAAGGGCTTCAACGTCTCGGTCTGGCACGGCCTCTACGCGCCCAAGGGCACGCCGAAGGCGGTCACCGACAAGCTGAACGCGGCCCTCCGCGCTGCGCTCAAGGACGCCGACTTCATCAAGCGCGAAGAAGCCCTCGGCGCGGTGATCGTCACCGACACCCGACTCGGCGGCGCGGAGCACAAGAAGTTCGTCGAGGTCGAGATCGCGAAGTGGTCGCCGATCATCAAGGCGGCCGGGCAATACGCCGACTGAAGCGAGCGCGCCGGCGGCCCGCAGCGGCCTCAGCTCCTGATCGCGTTGAACTGCGCCTCGACGTTCGAGGGCAGCAGCTGGATCGACGCGCGCAGGCCGTCGACCTCGTTCATCAGTGCCAGCTCGACCTCGCCGCGCAGCGCCGCGGCACGGCCGAGCGTCCACGTCGACGGCACGTGCATGTGCATGTCGAGAAAGCGGCGGCGGCCGGCGCGGCGCGTCACCCGGTCGTCGAAGCGGATCTCGCGGTCTGAGAACCGCGCCAGCGTGGCGTCGATACGGGCCTGGACCTCAGGCTCGAGCGCCTTGTCCATGAGGCCGTCGATCGAGAGGAAGACGACGCGCGCACCTTCGCGCACGATGTTGGCGGCGACGGCGATCGCGATCACCGGGTCGAGCCAGAGCCAGCCAGTGAGCGTGACCAGCACGAGTCCGACGACGACGCCGGCGGAGGTCCAGACGTCGGCGTAGAGGTGACGGGCATCGGCTTCGAGCACGATCGAGCGGTGCTGGCGCGAGGCGGCCATCATCTTCCAGGCGAGCAGGCCGTTCAGCACGGAGCTGAACACCGTCAGCGCGATGCCCAGGTCGACCCCTTCGATCGGCTGCGGGTGCATGAAACGACCGAGCGCCGCCCAGACGATGGCGATCGCAGCAGCGGCGATGAGCAGGCCTTCAAAGGCGCTGGCAAAGTATTCGGCCTTTGTGTGGCCGAACGGGTGGTCGTCGTCGGCCGGCCGCTCGGCAATCGTCACCATGGCCAGCGCGAACAGCGCCGACGCGAAGTTGACGAAGGACTCCATCGCGTCGGAGAGCAGGCCGATCGAGCCGGTGATCCACCACGCGAACGTCTTCAGGACGATCGCCACGACGGCCGTCGCGACCGACAGCCGCAGCAAGGTCTTGACCTGCACGGGAAGGCTTCGGCCGGCTATGCCGGGACCGACGTCGGGCGCAGGGTGACGCGCGCGAACCTGCGCTTGCCGACCTGCACGACAAAGCATCCCGCCGGCAGCTTCAGGCCGCGGTCGGAGATCACGACGCCGTCGACGCGAACGCCGCCGCCGGCGACCAGCCGCAGCGCCTCGCTGGTCGACGGCGCGAGCCGAGCTTGTTTCAACACCGCGCCGATGCCGAGCGGCGCGCCATCGAGCGCGACCTCCTCGATGTCGTCGGGAACGCCGCCGGCAGCACGCCGGTCGAAGTCGATCTCACCGGCGTCGGCTGCCGCGGCGCCGTGGAAGCGCGCCGTGACTTCCTTGGCCAGCGTCACCTTGGCGTCGCGCGGATTGCGGCCGGCCTCGGTCTCGGCCCGGAGAGCGGCGATCTCGACCTCGCTGCGAAAACTGAGCAGTTCGAAGTAGCGCCACATCAGCACGTCGCTGATCGACATCAGCTTGGCGAACATGTCGTTGGCCGGCTCGGTCAGCGTGATGGTGTTGCCCTTCGACTTCGACATCTTCTCGACGCCGTCCAGGCCTTCCAGCAGCGTCATCGTCATGATGCATTTCGGCTCCTGCCCGTATTCCACCTGCAGGCTGCGGCCGACGAGCAGGTTGAACTTCTGGTCGGTGCCGCCGAGTTCGAGGTCGGAGCGCAGGGCCACCGAGTCGTATCCCTGCATCAGCGGGTAGAGGAATTCGTGCACGCTGATCGGTGTGCCGGCCTTGAAGCGCTTGCTGAAGTCGTCGCGCTCCATCATTCGGGCAACGGTGTAGCGGGCCGCCAACCCGATGATGCCGCGGGCACCGAGGGGGTCGCTCCACTCGGAGTTGTAGCGAATTTCGGTCTTGGCGGGGTCCAGGACAAGACTCGCCTGAGCATAGTAAGTCTTCGCATTCGCCTCGATCTGGTCTCGGGTGAGCGGCGGCCGGGTGACGTTACGACCCGACGGGTCGCCGATCATCGAGGTGAAGTCTCCGATCAGGAACACGACCGTGTGGCCGAGGTCCTGCAGATCCCGCATCTTGTTGAGAACGACCGTGTGGCCCAGATGGATGTCGGGTGCGGTGGGGTCGAGCCCGAGCTTGATCCGCAATGGCACACCGGTCGCCTCGGCGCGCGCGAGTTTTATCAGCCATTCGGCTTCGGGCAGCAACTCGACGCAGCGGCGTTTCGAGATCGCGAAGGCTCGCTCGACGACTTCCGTTACATGGGGTTGCGTCGGTTGCGCAGGCAGCTCGGTAAAGGCAGGCATTGCAGGGCTGATCGGGGCTGGCGCACCAAGGAGGGACGCTATACTGACGGCGCGGTGTCCTACAACACGGATGTGACACCGCCATACGAGGCCGGCTCAGCTCATGATTCTAGTGGGCACCCTGGCGCCGACGATCCACTGACGCGCGAGCCACCAAGCGAGCGCCGACCGACTAGAGCATCGCTGCTCCGCCGACATTGAAATCGATCGCCTCTGTTGAACTCGCCTGGGCCTATGCCTCGGCTCACGTTGCCAGCTTCGCCTCCCGCTATCCGAAGACGCTCGCCGCCACCGTCTCGCTCGGTCTCGCTGGTTTCGCGGCTACCACGTTCGGCGTCGCGCCGATGGTGCCGGACGCGTCGGACCTGCCCAAGCGCACGATCGTCGAGTCGGTCATCACCTCTGATCTCGGCGCTCAGCTCGACGCCTTGGCCGGGCAGGAGCTGGTGCTGTTCCGCAACGAGATCACGCGCGGCAGCGATACCGCCGACTCCCTGCTCGCCCGCTTGAACGTCACCGACGCCATGGCGACTGCATTCCTGCGCAGCGACCCGGTCGCGCGCAAGCTGCTCGAGGGCCGCGCCGGCAAGCATGTTCAGGTGCGCACCGACGCGTCGGGGCGGATGGTCGAGCTCGTTGCCCGCTATGCCGCGCCCGGCGACGACAAGCTGCCGACCCAGTTCACGCGCCTTCGCATCGAGCGCATCGGCGGCAAGCTCGTCGCCCGCTCGGTGCTGGCACCGCTGACGTCACAGCCGCTGATGGCGAGCGGAACCATCCGCTCTTCTCTCTTCGCTGCCACCGACGAAGCCAACATCCCGGATTCGGTCGCGACGCAAATCGCCGAGATCTTTGCCACAGACATCGATTTCCGCCACGAGCTGCGCAAGGGCGCGACCTTCTCGGTCGTCTACGAGGCACTGAGCGCCGACGGCGAAGCGATCACCTGGGGCCCGGGCGGCGGCCGCGTTCTCGCGGCGGAGTTCGTCAACAAAAACCAGACCTTCTCGGCCATGTGGTGGAAGGACGGCGACTCCAAGGGCGCCTACTTCGGCCTCGACGGGCAAAGCAAGCAGCGCTCGTTCCTGGCCAGCCCGCTCGAGTTCTCTCGCGTCACGTCGGGCTTCGCGATGCGCATGCATCCGATCCTGAACACGTGGAAGCAGCACAACGGCGTCGACTACGGTGCCCCGATCGGCACGCCCGTCCGCACCATCGGCGACGGTGTCGTCGAGTTCGCCGGCTGGCAGAACGGCTATGGCAACGTCATCCACATCAAGCACAGCAACGACCGCTCCACGGTGTATGCGCACCTGAGCCGGATCGAGGTCGTCAAGGGCCAGCACGTCGACCAGGGCATGACCATCGGCGCGGTCGGCATGACCGGATGGGCGACCGGGCCGCACCTGCACTTCGAGGTCAAGATCGATGGCGTCCAGAAAGATCCGTTGTTGGTGGCCCAGTCGTCCGACGCAGCAGTCATCTCGCCCTCCGCCAAGGCGCGCTTCGCCCAGGTCTCGCAAAACATCCGCAGCCAGCTCGGCGTCGCCGAAACGCTGAGCCGAGCGCCGCTTCTCGGCGAATAGGATTTCGGTGCGGTGAGCACCGTGTTCGTCGGCCTGATGTCGGGCACGTCGCTCGACGGCATCGATGCCGTCGCTGCCGACTTCGGGGCCGACTCCGCATTCACCCAGCTTCGCGTTCTCGCACATGCTCGCCTGGACCTTGCGGCGCCGCTGAGGGCCGAGTTGCTCGCCCTCAACCGGTCGTCGGGCGACGAAATCCATCGCGCCGCGCTCGCCGCGAACGCCTTGGCACGCAGCTACGCCGAGCTTGTCGCCACCTTGCTTGATCGCGCCGGCTTAGATCGAGAGGATGTCGTCGCGATCGGCTGCCATGGCCAGACCGTCCGGCATCGACCCGGCGAGTTCGACGGCACCGGCTACACGGTGCAGCTGAACGCGCCGGCGTTGCTTGCCGAGCTGAGTTGCATCGACGTCGTCGCCGACTTTCGCAGCCGCGACGTCGCTGCGGGCGGCCAGGGCGCACCGCTGGTGCCCGCCTTCCATCGCGCGATGTTCGGTCGCGAGGGTGCGAGCTCGGCCGTTCTGAACCTTGGCGGAATCGCCAACCTCACCTGCATCGACGCCGAAGGCGTCACGCTCGGCTTCGATTGCGGCCCGGCCAACGCGCTGCTCGACATGTGGTGCGCTTCGGCGACCAGCGAGCGCTACGACGACGGTGGCGCCTGGGGCGCGACGGGGGACGTCGACGCCCGCCTGCTCGCGCTGCTGCTCGCCGAGCCCTACTTCGCACGACCCGCGCCCAAGAGCACCGGACGCGACCTCTTCGATCGCGATTGGCTCGACGCGCGCCTCGCCGAAAGCGGCGCCACGGGCCGACTGAAACCCGAGGACGTGCAATCGACATTGGCCGAGCTCACGGCCGTCACCTGCGCCGACGCGTGCCGTCGCTACGCCGGCAGCGCTGCCGAGCTGATCGTCTGCGGCGGCGGCGCCTTCAACGTCGATCTGATGGCGCGCCTGCGAACGCTTTTGGCGCCGATGCGGGTGATCGACAGCGGTGAGCGGGGCGTACCACCGGAGCAGGTCGAAGCGACCGCTTTCGCCTGGTTGGCTCGCGCCTTCCTAACGCGTCGGCCTGGCAACATCGCAACCGTGACCGGGGCGACTGGGCCAAGGCTGCTTGGCGCTCTCTATCCGGCTTGACGATCGTCGACCGCCAACATACATGAAAAAGCCACACTGAAGCGGCTTTCACATCGAACCGCTTTACTCCGGTCAGGCGGTGAAGCTCGAACCGCAACCACAGGTCGTGGTCGCGTTCGGATTCTTGATCACGAACTGGGCGCCCTGGAGGTCGTCTTTGTAGTCGATCTCCGCACCGGCCAGGTACTGAAGGCTCATGGCGTCGATGAGCAGCGTGACGCCATTCTTCGCCATTGACGTATCGTCGTCGTTGACGATCTCGTCGAAGGTAAAGCCATACTGAAATCCGGAGCACCCGCCGCCCTGCACGAAGACGCGCAGCTTCAGGTCTGGATTACCTTCTTCGTCGACCAGCTCGCGCACCTTGTTCGCCGCGCTGTCGGTAAACACCAACGGGGGCGGGGGCGCGTCCATTTCGGGACTCTCGACGATGTGTTCGGCAACTGCGCTCATGCAACGGTCCTCGGAAAAGCGAAAATCGATTATCCGCCAATCACGCGGCGTGGGTTCGACATCAACTCGGCAAATGCGGCAGGAGCCATGCAAACACAAGGGCCGCCCGAGGGCGGCCCAGAATTCGGGCGAAAGCGATCAGCGCTTGCTGAACTGCTTCCTGCGACGGGCACCGTGAAGGCCGACCTTCTTGCGCTCTACTTCGCGGGCGTCTCGCGTCACGAAGCCGGCACGGCTCAGATCGGGCTTGAGCGCCATGTCGTAGTCCATCAGCGCACGCGTGATGCCATGGCGGATCGCGCCTGCTTGGCCGGTCTCGCCGCCACCGTGGACATTGACCTTGACGTCGAAGGCTGCGTCGTTGGCAGTCAGCACGAGCGGCTGGCGCACGACCATGATCGAAGTCTGGCGACCGAAGTATTCCTCGACCGGCTTGCCGTTGACGAGGATCTGGCCGCTACCCTTCTTCATGAAGACGCGAGCTACCGACGACTTGCGGCGGCCGGTTCCATAGTTCCAGTTTCCGATCATTTCGCAGCGTCCTGAAAGAGCTCGAGTTTCTTGGGCTGCTGTGCGGCGTGCGGGTGGCTATCGCCCGCATAAACCTTCAGCTTCTTGATCATCGCGTAGCCGAGCGGGCCCTTGGGAAGCATGCCCTTAACAGCCTTCTCGATGGCTCGACCCGGGTGGCGGGCCTGCATGTCCTTGAAGTTGATGCCGTGGATGCCGCCCGGGTAGCCGGAGTGGCGGTAATAGATCTTGTCGACCGCCTTGTTGCCGGTGACGCGGATCTTGGCCGCATTGACGATGACGATGAAGTCACCGGTATCGACGTGAGGCGTATAGATCGGCTTGTGCTTTCCACGCAGGCGGAGGGCGACTTCACTGGCCACCCTGCCCAAGACCTTGTCGGTTGCGTCGATCACAAACCAGTCATGCGTCACTTCGGCGGGTTTTGCGCTGAAGGTTTTCATGGGGTTCTGGTAACGAGTCTCGCCAGTGCAATTCGCCAGCGCCCTGCGATCGGCCACACTTCAAAAGGCGGGCTCTCTGCGGGCAACTAGGCTGCGTTGCCAGTTTGGCAACCTTTTCGCCGAGACGTTTCGCGAAAAGCTTTCGACTATATCAGGAACGAATTCGCGGTCACCCTGGGGAATGGTGGTGCACTGCAGCAATCGGGAGCGTGCCCAAGACCGACGTCCTACACTGCGGGTTAACCCTGATCGTTTAAATATGAAGACAATCCCCCCGGCCCCCGCGCCGCCGACTCCCATGCCGGAAGAGCCCCGCTCCCGCTGGTCCTGGGTCCCCGTCCGGTCCCTCGGTCCGCGCCACCGGGAACGCATTACGGCGCACCTGCTTTCCTTGGACGAACGCTCACGCTATCTGCGCTTCGGCTACGTCGCTAACGATGCCCAGATTTCGCGCTACGTCGACACCCTCGATTTCGAGCAAGACGAGGCTTTCGGTATTTTCAATCGACGGCTCGAGCTGATCGCCATGGCGCACCTGGCGCACCGAGCAGCCGATGCCGGCCACGACCGCAAGGACATGTCTGAGTTCGGCGTTTCAGTGCTGCCGAAGGCGCGCCGACGCGGCTTCGGCGCCCGTCTCTTCGAACACGCAATGCTGCACGCACGCAACCGCGGCGTGGCAGCGATCTTCATTCACGCGCTGAGCGAGAACACGGCAATGCTCAAGATCGCTCGCCACGCCGGGGCGATCGTCAAGCGCGACGGCTCCGAATCGGAAGCCTGGCTGCAATTACCGCCCGACACCATCGGCTCCCACCTCGACGAGATGTTCGGCGAACGCGTCGCCGAGCTCGACTACCGGTTGAAGTTCCAGGCCAAGCGCGTCGAGAGCCTGTTTCACTCGCAGCACGATGCCGCCGTCGAAAGCGACTCGCGCATCGACGCCTGACACCGCTGCGGTTGGGTCGATGACGCGCCGAAGCCATTCGAAGCTGCTGAACGCGGGATGGCGCACTGCGTCGAGCCGCCGCTAACATCCGACCCCGGCAGGCGTGTCTCGCGCGGCCCTATCGCCTGGAGCCGACGGCCCGCTCATGAACCTCTTTCCGTGGATCGCCGCAACGGCAGCGCTGTCCCTGCTGGCTGTCGCCGTGCTGGCCCGGATGCTGTACGCGCGCCGGCAGCCACGCATGCTGCCGCTGCCGACCGAATGGTCACTCTCGGCGCGGCCAGTCTTTAGCAGCGACGAGCGCCGTGTCTACAAGCTGCTGCGCGAGGCGCTGCCGCATCACATCGTGCTGCCCAAGCTGTCGCTGGTGCGCTTCTCGCAGCCCAGCGACCCGGGCGAGGTCCGCTTCTGGTACGAGCTGCTGGGCGCTATCAACGTCACCTTCGCCGTCTGCAGTGCGAACGGCCGGGTGCTCGCCGCGGTCGACCTCGATACGGACCGCGGCAATTCGCGCCGCGTTCTGCAAATCAAACAGTCGGTGCTCGGCGCCTGCAGGATTCGCTACCTGCGCTGCCCGGTCCACAACCTGCCGACGGTTGCCGAGTTGCAGCTGCTGGTGCCGAGCAGCACGGCAGCGACGGCACGTGGCCCGATGGCAGCGACGCCGCCCGCGCGCGAGCTCGACGAGGCGCGCGACTCGCTGGCCTCGACGGTGGCGACGCGGCGGGCGCAGCGCAGCGCCCTCTGGCAGGACTCGTCGCTGTTCCAGGATTCCTTCTTCGCACCCGACAGCCGGCAGGACAGCCTGGGAGCTGGCGAAACCGCCAGTCCGGGCAGCGGGCAAATGTCGCGGCCGCTTCCGTTGCGAGCCCGAAACGGCCATGGCCGCAGCAGCCGTGACGACGAGAACGACGACATCGGTGCGGTCGTGGTCGACAACCTGGCGCCATCGGCGTCGCGCTCGCATCACTGATCGACTCGCATCCGCGGGCAACGCGGCCGACGCGCAACCTGACGGCCCGCGTCACGACGCCTCGACCGCGCCTTACGCCGAGCTGACGCCGGGCGTCGCCCTCGACGCGCTCGACGCTGTCGGCTTGTTCGGCGACGGTCGGCTGATCCAGCTCAACTCGTACGAGAACCGCGTCTTTCAGGTTTTTCTCGAAGACGGCCGCGCTGTCGTCGCCAAGTTCTATCGGCCCGGTCGTTGGAGCGATGCGCAGATCCTCGAAGAGCACGCGTTCACGGCCGAGCTGGCTGCCAATGAGATCCCGGTCGCGGCGCCGCTACCGCTTGCACGCGACGAGCGTTCGCCTCACGCCGCATCAGTCGAGATCTCCGGGCCGACGCTTGCCACCGTGAACCCCGGCCACGGCGTCGCCTATCGCTTCGGCGTCGCCGCACGGCAAGCCGGCCGCGCGCCCGAGCTCGAAGACCCAGAAGTGCTGCGCTGGCTCGGCCGCTACATCGGCCGCATGCATGCCGTCGGCGCCGTCGCCCCGTTCGCGCATCGCCTCACGATCGACGTCGCCACCTATGGCGACGCCAGTCGCAGCTTCCTGCTCGAGCAGCGCCTCGTCACCGACGACGTCGCCCAGCGCTGGAGCGGCCTGGCAACGGAAGCGCTCGATGCCTGCCGAAGCGCATTCGCCGCCACCGACGCGCGGGCCCTGCGGCTGCACGGCGACTGCCATCCGGGCAACGTGCTGTGGACCGAAGCCGGCCCGCACTTCGTCGACTTCGACGACGCCGTCATGGGGCCGGCGATGCAGGACCTGTGGATGCTGATGTCGGGCGACCGCGGCGCCATGACACGCCAGTTGCTCGATATCCTCGAGGGCTACGAGGCCTTCATGGAGTTCGACTGGCGCGAGCTCCGCCTCGTCGAGCCGCTGCGCACCTTGCGCATGCTCCATCACAGCGCCTGGATCGCGCGCCGCTGGAGCGACCCGGCCTTCCCGATCGCGTTTCCCTGGTTCGCCAGCCCGGCCTACTGGGCCGACCAGTGCACGCGGCTCGGCGAGCAACTGCTGGCGATGGCCGAGCCGCCGCTGGGCAGCCCGGGCTGAAACCGGGCCGCGGCAGCCGGCGTGATCAGGCCAACAGCAGGGAGTTGACCCGCTTCACGTAAGCCGCCGGGTCGTCGAGCTGGCCGCCTTCGGCGAGCATGGCCTGGTCGAAGAGGATGTTCGCCAGCATGTCGAAATGCTCGCTGGTCTCGAGCTTCTTCACCAGTGCGTGCTCGGCGTTGATCTCGAGGATCGGCAGGCCGGCCGACGGCGCGCCCTGGCCCGACTGCTTGAGGAGCCGTGCGAGGTGGCCGCTCATGTCGCCTTCATCGACGACGAGGCAGGCCGGCGAGTCGACCAGGCGCGTGGTGACGCGCACGTCCTTCGCGCGTTCCTTCAACGCGGTCTTGAGGCGCTCAAGCGTCGGCTTGAAGGCTTCCGCAGCTTCTTCCGCCTGTTTCTTTTCGCCTTCGTCTTCCAGCTTGCCGAGATCGACCGAGCCCTTGGCGACACTTTGCAGCGCGTGACCGTCAAACTCGTAGAGGTGCGAGAGCAGCCACTCGTCGACGCGGTCGACCAGCAACAGCACCTCGATGCCCTTCTTGCGGAAGATCTCGAGCTGCGGGCTGTTCTTCGCCGTCGCCAGGGTGTCGGCGGTGACGTAGTAGATCGCGTCCTGACCGTCCTTCATGCGGCCGACGTAGTCGCTCAGCGACACCGACTGTTCGGCAGCATCGGCCGCCGCCGTCGAGTGGAAACGGAACAGCTTCTGCAGGCGCTCACGGTTGGCGTGGTCTTCGCCGATGCCCTCCTTCAGCACGACGCCGAAGTCCTTCCAAAACGCGGCGTAGCGCGCCTTCTCGGCGGCATCGGGGTTGTCGGCCAGCGCTTCCAGCATCGAGAGCACGCGCTTGGTGGAGCCTTCCCGGATCGCCTTCACGTCGCGGCTTTCCTGCAGCAGTTCGCGGCTCACGTTTAGCGGCAGGTCGGCCGAATCGATCACGCCCTTGACGAAGCGCAGGTAGACCGGCATCAGCGCCTCGGCGTCGTCCATGATGAAGACGCGCTTAACGTAGAGCTTGACGCCGCCACGCTTGTCGCGGTTCCAGAGGTCGAACGGGGCCTTGGCCGGGATGTAGAGCAGCTGCGTGTATTCGCTGCGGCCTTCGACGCGGTTGTGCGTGTAGGCCAGCGGCGCTTCGGTGTCGTAGCTGATCTGCTTGTAGAACTCCTCGTACTGCTCCTTCGTGATCTCGCTCTTCGGCCGGGCCCAGAGCGCGGCCGCCTTGTTGACCGGCGCCCACTCGTCTTTCGCGACCTGCTTCTTGGCCTCTTCGTCCCACTCTTCCTTCTGCATCAGGATCGGCAGGGAAATGTGGTCGGAGTACTTGGAGATGATCGATTTCAGCTTCCACGCCGACAAAAACTCTTCCTCGCCACTGCGCAGATGCAGCGTGACGCTGGTACCGCGCTCCGGGCGGGTGATCGTCTCGACCTCGAAGTCGCCGGCGCCTTCCGAACTCCAGCGCACACCTTCTTCCGGCCTCAGGCCGGCCCGGCGCGACTCGACCGTGATGCGATCGGCGACGATGAAACCCGAATAGAAGCCGACGCCGAACTGGCCGATCAGCTGCGCGTCTTTCTTCTGATCGCCCTCGAGCGCCGACATGAACTCGCGCGTGCCGCTCTTGGCGATGGTGCCGAGGTTGGCGACGGCTTCGTCGCTGGACAGGCCGATGCCGTTGTCGGTGATGGTCACCGTCTTCTTCTCGACATCGAAGGAGACGCGAACCTCGAGGTTCGGCTGGCCTTCGTAGAGATCGGCGTTGTTCAGCGCCTCGAAGCGCAGCTTGTCGCACGCATCCGATGCGTTCGAGACCAGCTCGCGCAGATAGATCTCCTTGTTCGAGTAGAGCGAGTGAGTGACGAGGTGCAGGATCTGCTTGACCTCGGCCTGGAACGACAGGGTTTGCTTGTCCATTGGGGCGATTTTTCTTGTGAGTGAAACCAGTGTTTTTGCGCGATCTGAGATTGCGCCACGACGCCGCTTTTCAAGGCGCCAGCCGATACTCCTGCCGCGGCCGCCGCGAGGGGCTCGCATCATACGAACATGAGAAAAACATGAGAACGATCGCCGCCACCCGCTACGTCACGCCGTTGCGTGAAGGCGGCTCGCTGCCGGCCATCGTCGAAGGCGATGACGACGGCCTCTACGTGCTGAAGTTCCGCGGCGCCGGCCAGGGTCCGCGCGCACTCGTCGCCGAGCTGGTTGCCGGCGAGCTGGCCAGAGCGGCTGGCCTGCCGGTGCCGGAGATCGTGTTCGCGACGCTCGACGCCGACCTCGCCCGCACCGAGCCCGACCCGGAGATCCAGGACCTGATCCGCGCCAGCAGCGACCTCGTCGCCGGCAGCGCCGGCCTCAACCTCGCGCTCGACTACCTGCCCGGCTCGATCACCTTCGATCCGCTCGTGACACAGCCCGAGGCCGGGCTGGCGTCGCGCATCGTCTGGTTCGACGCCTTCGTCACCAACCTCGACCGCACGGCGCGCAACACCAACATGCTGGTCTGGCATGGCAAGCTCTGGCTCATCGACCATGGCGCCGCCCTCTATTTCCAGCACGACTGGCGCGACTTCATGCGCCGCGCCTCGAGCCCGTTCGCGCTCATCAAGGATCACGTGCTGCTGCCTTTCGCGAGCGAGCTCGACGAGGCCGACGCGGCGATGACCGCACGTCTCGGCGCCGGCGTGATCGCCGCCGCCGTGGCGCTCATCCCCGACGCCTGGCTGGGCGACGAGCCGCTCTTCGCCGACAAGACCGCGCACCGCGCCGCCTACGGCGCCTGGCTGACGCGGCGGCTGCAGGCGCCGCGCGCATTCGCGGAGGAGGCGGCCCGTGCCCGATCACTTCACATATGACTACGCGGTGGTCCGCGTCGTGCCGCGCGTCGAGCGCGGCGAGTTCGTCAACGTCGGCGCCATCGTCTCCTCCGACGCGCTCGGCACCCTCGAGGCGCGTTTCGAGATCGACGAGGCCCGCCTCCTCGCGCTCGACCCGCAACTCGACCTCGCTGCCGTGCGCACGGCGCTTGCCGCGATCGCCGCGGTGTGCGCGGGCGGCAGCGCCGCCGGCGCGATCGGCCGCCTGCCGCTGCGCGAGCGCTTCCACTGGCTGGTCGCGCCGCGCAGCACCGTCATCCAGACCTCGGCCGTCCACACCGGCCGCTGCGCCGATCTGAGTGGCGCCATCGAGAGCGTGCTCGACAGGCTGGTCAGACCGCTCGGCCGCCACCCGTCCCCAGGAAAATGAACGCATGATTTCCAAGAACACCACGCCCCCCGCGCCCGCCACGAACACCGCTCCGTTCCTGCCGACGTCGCTCGGCGCCAGCGGCCTCAAGACCTCGAAGCTCTGGCTCGGCACGATGATGTTCGGCGACCAGACCGACGAGGCCGAGGCGGCCCGGATGGTCGGCGCCGCGCGCGATGCTGGCGTCAACGCCATCGACACCGCCGATGTCTATGCGGGCGGCGAATCCGAGCGCATCACCGGCCGCCTGATCGCTGCCGACCGCGACCGCTGGGTGCTCGCCACCAAGCTCGGCAACGCCACCGGCACGCTCGCCAACGAGCGCGGCCTGTCGCGGCTGCACATGGTGCGCGCGCTCGACGCCAGCCTGGCCCGGCTCGGCACCGACCGGGTCGACATCCTCTACCTGCACCGCGAAGACGAGACCACGCCGCTCGAGGAAACCGTCGCGGCGATGAAGCATCTCGTCGAGACCGGCAAGGTCCACTACTTCGGCATCTCGAACTTTCGCGCCTGGCGGGTCGCGCGCATCGCCGAGCTGTGCCGTGCCGCCGGCATGCAGCCGCCGATCGTCTGCCAGCCGCCCTACAACGCGATGTCGCGCGCCATCGAGACCGAGCTGCTGCCCTGCTGCGATCACTACGGCATCGGTGTCGTCGCCTACAGCCCGTTCGCGCGCGGCGTGCTGTCGGGCAAGTACGCGGCCGGCGAAGCGCCGCCCGAAGGCTCGCGCGCGGCCCGCAACGACATGCGGATCCTGCAGACCGAGTTCCGGCCGGAGTCGCTGGCGCTGGCCCAGCGCGTCGTCGATCACGCCCACGCCCGCGGCATGACGCCGTTGCAGTTCGCGCTTGGATGGGTCTGGAACAACGCGCTCGTGCACGGCGTCATCGGTGGCCCGAAAACGCTGGTGCAATGGCAGGACTATCTGGTGGCCGGTTCGGTGCGCTTCAGCGCCGAAGACGAAACGCTCGTCGATTCGCTGGTCGCGCCAGGGCATGCATCGACGCCGGGCTACACCGATCCGCAGTACCCGGTGACGGGGCGCCGGCCGCGGAGTTCGCCGGCCGACTGAAGAAGACGAGAGGCGGCGCCGCCAGCGAGCTCAGCGGGTCCGGCGACGCGCCGACGGCACCGCAGCGGCGTTGCCGACCAGCCGCAGCGACGGCCGGCCCGACAGCGAGGTCGTTGACGCATTGGCCTCGACGTCGTGGACGGTGACGGCGAGGGCATCGGGCATCGCATCCGCGGCCGCGACCCTGCGACGCGACCGCGGGCGCAAAAGCTTCCTGCGCTCGGCTTCCGCGGTCGAGACCGGGCGGCCGAGGCTGCCCAGCGAGGCGAGCGAACGGCGCAGCACGTCGGTGATGTGCTTGCGCTCGGGCTCGACGTTGCGCGCGGCCATCGCGAGAACGGTGAAGACACCGACCTGCGCCACCACGAACAGCGCGGCCGCGATCTCGAAGATGTCGCGCATCGGCATCGAGTAGCTCCACGGCCGGGCGATGCCGAGGAAGGCGACGAACATCCAGAGAAAGTTCGAGGTCGCCACCGGCACCGCGACGACGATCCAGTCGGTGGCGTGCCACCTGGCGACGCGGCGGCCGCGCGCCAGGCGCGGGAAAGTGATCCTGTGCAGCACGAAGGCGTTGAGCGTGAGCAGCACGACGAGCAGCATCTTGGCCTGCAGCTTCGGGTTGCCGGAGAGGTAGTCGGGCCGCTGGAGCAGGCCGTGCCAGACGATGCCGCCACCGGTGACGTAAAGCATGAGCAGCGCGACCATGACGATGCGCGCCACGAACTCGTTCGGCGGCGCGATGCGCAGGCGGTCTTGCGAGAGCTTGGAGAGCAGCCTCAGATCGGTGGCGACGATCGCGCCCAGCGCCATCGATGCGGCGAGCAGGTGGGCGAAAACGAGAAGCATGTAGAGCAAGGATCACCCTCGAGGCACCTGCGTGGTCGGAGCACAGTGCCGAAGCCGCTGGACGAGGCCGATCCGACGCAGATGCCGTGCCTGCCGATCTTCGCCACAACGGCGCCCGGATCGCGTGAGGAATTGACGAGTTTGCGACCGTTCGTTGCCACACTGGCGACTGCGGCGATGCGCCGGTGGCGAGATGCGGCACTGTTGCAAGCAACTTCGGCCGATGTAAGCAAACGCTGCCGCGCGATGGTCACCCCGTGCGATGACCGCCACGGTGCTCGGCCCCGACTCAATCGCCGACGGCGTGCGGCTCCCGCTTCTCGTACCAGTGGCTGAAGCGGGTGCCGTCCCAGTGCATCGCGTAGTGGCTCGCCGCCTTGGCGTGGCGCAGTGCCTTCGGCCGGAAGATGCCGACGCATTCGCCGCGCTCGTGGCGCACGCTCGGCCAGCGCAGGCCCCAGCTGCCGGCAGCACGCAGGCGGCGACCGAGGCTTTGCGACGGCCCGTAGTCGTCGGGGTCGAGCACCGAGGCGAGGCCCCTCAGGGCCGGCGCGGCGGCAGCGGGATCGAGAAGGTCGTGCAGTTCGGCCTCGACGCTGGCGGTGATGAGGCGCAGGTCGATGTCGATGGCGGGTTCGTCGGTGCGGCGCAGGAACTCCGCGCGGTGGTGGCCGACCTCGAGCACCGCCGTCTCGAGCGAATGGGCCGCGTAGTAGACGCCGTAGCTGCCGTCCGAGAAGCGCGAGCCTTCCGGGTTCATGTGCGTGAAGGCGGCCATCACCGGCGTCGCGCCCGGGCCCGAAATGCGCTCGCCGGGCGGCACCAGGCTCAGCTCGCCGATCTCGTCGCGAACGCGCGGGTTGGCCAGCGCCTCGATCGCGAACACGACCTCGAGATCGGACGGGTCGGCGATGGCGTCGTAGAGGCCGACGGTCGGGTAGCGCGAGGGAATGAGGCGATAAGACGGGCGCCAGGAGACGCGAGCCAGCGGCACCGCTGCCGGATCGACGGCGCTCATGACGTCGGCGCCTCAGGCCTTGCCGCCGCGCTGGGCGTCGAGGTATTGGCGAACGACGAAGAGATCGGCGACCTGGCCGCCGAGCAGGCGATCGAGGGCCGACTTGCCGCCGAACAGCGGCGCACTGTTCGGCTTGCGGATCCATTCGTCGGCACGACCCGAGGCCGGAAAAAGGATCTGCAGTGCCGAGTAGATGCCGAACAGATGCGAGAGCCGCTCGAGCAGGTGGCGATCGAGCGGTGCCACCTTGCCCTGCTTCCACTGGTAGAGCGTGGTCCGCGCCACACCGAGCAGCGCCGACTGCTCGGGCACCGAAAGCTGCCAGGCCCCGGCGAGCCGGAAGAACGTGCGCAGCGCTGCAGCAGCTGCGGGCACGGAGCCGAGATCGACGGCAGGGATCGCCGGCTTGCGGAGTGCGCTCATGGTTTCCGAACATAGTCCGGCGGCAGACAATTTGCAAGCAATTGTCCAGCGGAGGACATGGGCAATGCGCTGGTCTTCGCCTGTGCCCGGCAGACGCGGGGTCGGTGATCATGCCGGGCATGAACGGCACGTCGATTGCTCCATGCAGCCGCTGCATGCCACCGCCATGAAGTCCGCCCTCCAGCCCTACATCGCCAAGCGCGACTTCGAGGTCACCAACGAGCCTCAGGGTGGCGAGACTTCGGCCGGACAGCTCGCCTTCGTGGTCCAGAAACACGCCGCCGGCCGCCTGCACTACGACTTCCGCCTCGAGCTCGACGGCACTCTCAAGAGCTGGGCCGTGCCGAAGGGCCCGAGCCTGGATCCGGCCGACAAGCGCATGGCCGTTCATGTCGAAGACCACCCGATCGACTACGGCGCCTTCGAGGGCACGATTCCGGCCGGCCGGTACGGCGCCGGCACGGTCATCGTCTGGGACAACGGCACCTGGGAGCCGGTCGGCGACCCGCGCGCCGGCTATCGCGACGGCAAGCTCAAGTTCCAGCTCCACGGCCACAAGCTGAGCGGCGGCTGGACGCTGGTGCGCATGCACGGTCGCGCCGCCGAACGGCAGGAGCCCTGGCTGCTCATCAAGGAGCGCGACGACGCCGCCCGGCCCGCGGCCGAATACGTCGTCGTCGCGCAGGAGCCGGGCAGCGTGCTCTCCGGGCTGACGATCCCCGGGGCGCCCGCGGCGAAGGCGAAAGCCATCGGGGCTGCAAAGAAGCCCACTCCGGCGAAGAAGTCCAGCGCGACGAAGAAGGCCGCCGTCGCACACAAGGTGCCGGCTGCAGCACCTCAGGCGCTACTGGCTTCGCTTGCCTCGGGTGCGAAAAGAACGGCCCTGCCGGAAGCGCTGGCACCGCAGCTGGCCACGCTGGTATCGCAGGCTCCGACCGATGCCGGCTGGAGTTACGAGATCAAGTTCGACGGCTACCGCATCCTGGCCCGCATCGACGGCGACGACGTGCGCCTCTTCACCCGCAACGGCAACGACTGGTCGGACCGGATGCCGGGGCTTGTCGCTGCGGTGCGATCGCTCGGCATCGGTTCCGGCTGGCTCGACGGCGAAATCGTGGTGGCCGGTGCCCACGGTGCGCCCGACTTCAACCTGCTCCAGAACGCCTTCGATTCGCCCCGCATCGACACCATCCAGTATTACGTCTTCGACCTGCCCTTTCACGCCGACCATGACCTGCGCAGCATCCCGCTCGCCGAGCGTCGCGCCTTGCTGGCGAAGCTGCTCGAATCCGCCCCGCCCGATCGCATCCGCTTCAGCGAGGACTTCCAGAGCACGCCGGCGGAGCTGCTGCACAACGCCTGCCGGATGCACCTCGAAGGCGTGATCGGCAAGCGCACCGATTCGCCTTATGTGTCGAAGCGAAGCCCGACCTGGATCAAGCTCAAGTGCACGCAGCGGCAGGAGTTCGTGGTCGCCGGCTACACCGATCCACAGGGCTCACGGGCCGGCATCGGCTCGCTGCTGCTCGCTATCCACGACGACGCCGGCCAGCTGCTGTTCGCAGGCGCCGTGGGCAGCGGCTTCGACCAGAAGACGCTGGCCACCGTGAAAAAGGCGGTGACGGCGCTCGACACGGACGAGTCGCCGTTCGCGGTGCGACCGAAAGGCGTCAAGGCGCACTGGGTCGAACCGAAGCTCGTCGTCGAGGTCTCGTTCGGCGAATGGACGCCCGACGGCCGTGTTCGCCACGCCGTCTTCCACGGCCTGCGCGACGACAAACCGGCGGCGAGCGTGAGGCGCGAGACCGCTTCACCGACTGCGAAGGCGCAGGCGGCAGCGAAGGCGGCACCGGCCGCGAAGGCCACGCCTGCAAAAAAAGCGGGCAAGAAGACCACGTCGGCGAGCGCCACGGTCGAAGGCATCCGCATCAGCCACCCGGAGCGCGTCATCGACGAGAGCACCGGCGCCACCAAGCTCGACGTCGTCGATTACTACCTCGAGGTGGCGCGCCTCATGCTGCCGCACCTCGTGGGTCGCCCGGTGTCGCTGGTGCGGGCGCCCGCCGGCATCGCCGGCCAGCTGTTCTTCCAGCGCCATGCCGAGACGCTGAAGATCCCCGACCTCAAGCAGCTCGACGAGAACGTGGCGCCGGGTCGCGACGCGATGGTCGAGATCGATTCGTTCACCGCCTTGATCGGCTCGGCGCAGATGAACGTGATCGAGTTCCACACCTGGAACGCGACCACCCGAAACCCGAGCAAGCCCGACCGCATGATCTTCGACCTCGACCCCGGGGAAGGCGTGGGCTGGGCGCAGATTCAGGAGAGCACCGAACTGACGCGAGCCTTTCTCGCCGAACTCGGTCTCGCGAGCTTCCTGAAGACCAGCGGCGGCAATGGCCTGCACGTCGTCGTGCCGATCACGCCCAAGCAAGACTGGGACACGGTCAAGGAAGTCTCGAGGCGCATCGTCGAGCATCTCGCAGCGGTCGTTCCCGATCGATTCGTCGCCAAGAGCGGGCCGAAGAACCGGGTCGGCAAGATCTTCATCGACTACCTGCGCAACGGCTTCGGCTCGACGACGGCCTGCGCCTGGACGATGCGGGCCCGGCCCGGCCTCGGCATCTCGGTGCCGTGCGCGTGGAGCGAGATGGCGTCGATCAGCGGCGGCGCCCACTGGACGCTCGCCAACGTCCACGGGCGGATCGAGGAAAAGAAAGATCCGTGGGCGGGCTACCCGACGACGACGCAGACGCTCGCCAAGGCGATGAAGACGCTCGTCGCCGAACGCTAGATCGCGCCGACGCTGCCGGTCACCGGCAAGACGATGCCGGTGATGTAGCCGGAGCACACCGGCGAGGCCAGGAACACGTAGGCCGGCGATAGCTCCTCGGGCTGCGCGGCACGTTTCATCTGCGTGTCGGAACCGAACTCGGCGACCTTTTCGGCCGGCGAATCGGCCGGGTTCAGCGGCGTCCATACCGGGCCGGGAGCGACGGCGTTGACGCGGATGCCCTTGTCGATGAGGTTCCGCGCGAGCGCCTTCGTGAAGGCATGGATCGCGCCCTTGGTCGAAGAGTAGTCGAGCAGATTCGAGGCGCCCTCGAGGCCCGTGACCGAGCCGCTGTTGACGATCGAGCCGCCTGCTTTCATGTGCGGCAGAGCCGCCTTGGCCATGTGGAAGTAGCCGAAGATGTTGGTCCGGAATGTCTCCTCGAGGCGCTCCTCGGTGATGTCGGCAATCGACTCGGCGTGCTCCTGGAAGGCGGCGTTGTTGACGAGCACGTCGAGCCGGCCGAAGGCCTGGATCGTCTTGGCGACGATCTTCTTGCAGAGCTTCGGCTTCTTGACGTCGCCGGAGACGAGCACGCAGCGACGGCCTTCGGCCTCGATGCAGCGCTTCGTCTCTGCGGCGTCTTCGTGCTCGTCGAGGTAGGCCACCGTCACGTCGGCGCCTTCACGCGCGAACAGCACCGCGACGGCGCGGCCGATGCCCGAATCGGCCCCGGTAACGATGGCAGCGAAGCCCTCCAGCTTGCCGCTGCCCTTGTAGTCGGGCGCCATGAAGCGCGGCGCGAGCTGCAGATCGGCCTCGCTGCCGGGCTTGTCCATGTGCTGCGCCGGCAGCTTGTCGGGCTGCTTGCGCGCACCGGCCTGCACACCCGGCTTCTTCTTGCTTTCGCTCGCGGCCGGTGCCTTGCGATCGACAGCGTCCTGTGCCTTCTGGATACGGCGCTGCTTGCTCGCCACTACTTGCACGCTCGCGTCTTTTTTTGCCATGTCGTAGGTCCTGTTCAGCGGCTGGTGCCGGGCAAAACGCTCGGCGGCTGGCTGTCACCCGCCGCCGTCGTCGTCGATGACGCGCCCACATCGCTGGCTGCATCGGCACTCGGTGTCGCCGCGCCGGTGCCGCCCGGAGCCTGGGTGCCCCACATCACGACAGTCGCCGGCACGATCTCAGGCTCGCGCTGCTTGTCGCAACCCACCACCAGCACGAGCGTGGATGAGGCGGCAAGCCAATTCCGTCTGGGTCGTTTTCATGCTGATTTCCTTGAGCCGTGGTGAGCAATCGATATGCCCAAAGGGGCACAGCGATTGCATGAAGCGCCGCCACCAGAAATCAACTTCAAGGAAGCGTCTTGGACAAGAGCAGTGCGGTTCTCCAATCGGCGGTGTCGCACGCCGTTCCAAGTTAGGCCGGCTTCGATAACCTGATCGTCGGCGCGGGGTTTGCCGGCAGCATGCTCGCCGAGCGCCTGGCGAGCGTGCTCGACCAGCCCGTGCCCATCGTCGACAAGCGGTCGCACATCGGCGGCAATGCCTGAGAACGCGACGACGATGCCGGCGTGCTGATGCATCCCTGCGGCCCACACGTCTTCCATGCCAACTCGGCCGACATCTTCGACTACCTCTCGCAGTTCACGGAGTGGCGGCCGTACCAGCATCGCGTGCTCGCCGGCGTCGACGGCCAGGACGTGCCGATCCCGATCTAGCTGGACACCGTCAATCGCCTTTACGGCCTGAACCTCAACTCGTTAGAGATGGAAGAGTGGATCGAGTCGGTGGCCGAGAAAAAGGAGCGCATTGCCACCTCCGAAGACGTGGTGTTGAGCAAGGTCGGCCGCGACCTCTACGAACAAGTTCTTTCGGGGCTACACCAGAAAGCAATGGGGCCTCGATCCCTCCGAGCTCAACGCCAGCGTCAACTCGCGCGTGCCGACGCGCACCCATCGCGACGACCGCTATTTCGCCGACACCTTCCAGGCGATGCCCAGGCATGGCTGCACGCGCTTGTTCGAGAAGATGCTGGCGCACCCGAACATCAAGGTCATGCTCAACACCGACTACCGCGAGGTCGCCGACCTGCTGCCCTGCAAGCACATGGTCTACAGCGGTCCGATCGATGCCTTCTTCAATTTCCGCCACGGCAAGTTGCCGTATCGCAGCCTGGAGTTACGCCGTGTCACGTTCGAAAAGGAACAGTTCCAGGCCGTCGGCACCGTCAACTACCCGAACGACTACGGCTACACACGGATCAGCGAGTTCAAGCACATCACCGGCCAGAAACACCCGGCCACGGCGGTGGTCACGGGTACCCGCGTGCCGATGGCGATCCGCACTACCCGGTTCCTTGCGCAGAGAACGCGGCCCTCTACAAGCGGTACGAAGCCGAGGCCGAGCAACTCGAGGACGTCACCTTCGTCGGCCGCCTGGCGACCTACAAGTACTACGACATGGACCAGGTCGTGGGCCAGGCACTGGCCGCCTTCGAGCGGCGGCAGAAGCGTGCCGGCGCACGAGGTGACGCCGCGAACGTCACCGCCTGACGCACATCCGGCGCGGCCCGCGTGGTCGCGCCGGCACAATCGTGCGATGCGCAAGCCGATCCACGTCGTCGATACGACGATGTTCTGGAGCCCCACTGGCGGCGGCGTGCGGCGCTACGTGCAGACCAAGCACGCCTGGCTGTCGCGGCAGCCGGAATTCCGGCACACGATCGCCGTGCCACGTGTCTTCGGCGACTCCACCTCGGGCAGCACAAGCAACGAAAGCGACGCGAGCGAGGCGGTTCTGCCGTCGATCGCCTTGCCCTTCAGCGGCGGCTACCGGCTGCCGCTCTCGCGCGCCGGCGTCGCCCGCGTGCTCGTGTCGGTGGCGCCGGACCTGATCGAAGCCGGCGACCCCTATCGCGTCGCCTGGGGCGCGCTCGACGCGGCCGCGCAGCTCGGCATCCCGGCCGTCGCGTACTGCCACTCGAACCTCGAAGCCCTGGCGCGGCTTGCCGGCGGCCACAGCTTCGGGCCTGCAGCGGCCAGAGCGGTGCGGCGCTACATGCGCCATCTCTACACGCGCTTCGACCTCGTGCTGGCACCGAGCCGCGCCATGGCGCGCCACCTCACCGACGCCGGCATCGCGCGCGTGGCCTGCCAGCCGCTCGGCGTCGACACCATGGCTTTCCATCCTCGGCGCGCGAGCCTGGCCTGGCGCCGCAGCATGGGCTTCGACGACGCCACGCGCGTGCTCGTCTTCGCAGGCCGCTTCGCCGCCGAGAAGCATCTCGACGTGCTCACAGCGGCGGTCGACCGGCTCGGCGATCCCTACGTGCTGGTCGCCGTCGGCGCCGGGCCGCGGCCACCGCGCGGCGCGCGCGTGCGCGTGCTGCCCTTCGTGCAAGGGGCCGTCGGCCTGGCCGAAGTGCTGGCCAGCGCCGACGTTTTCGTGCACGCCGGCGACCAGGAAACCTTCGGACTCTCGGTGCTCGAAGCGTTCGCCTGCGGCACGCCGGCCGTCGTGCGCGGCGCCGAAGGGCTGGCCGAGCTGGTCGACGGGCGCAACGGCATCGCCGTCGCCGACGGCAGCGCCGAAGCCTTCGCCGAAGGCATCGCGGCCGTCTTCGAGCGCGGCCCGGTCACATTTGCCGCGGCGGCGCGCGCGTGCGCCGAAGCCGGCGACTGGAACCGCGTGCTGCCGGCGCTCGCCGAGCGCTACCTGCAACTCGTCGGGATCGGGGTCGGCGACGGCCGCAGCGCCATGCGCGAGCCGGCGCCGGCTCGGCTGCACGCCGCCGAAAGCAGCGCGCCGTGAGCGATCGCAGTCTCTGCATCGTCCTGCACGACGCATCGACGTCGACGCGGGCAGCGTGCGTGCGCACGCTGGCGGCCGTACGCCAGGTCGCGGGCGACGTGCCGGTCACGCTGCTCGCGGTGCCGCGCTATCACGGCGAAGAGCCGTCGCAGGAGTTCGAGGCCTGGCTCGGCGATCGGCTGCGTCGTGGCGACGAGCTGGCGCTGCACGGCTCGACGCACCGCGACGACAGCGCTCCCGGCGGCTGGCTCGACACCTTGCGGCGCTCGCACTACACGCGCGGCGAAGGCGAGTTCTGGGCGTTGTCGCGCGACGAAGCCCTTCAGCGCATCGACTCCGGCATCGCCTGGTTCGCACGCAACCGCTGGCCGCTGGCCGGCTTCGTGGCGCCCGCCTGGCTATTGGGCCCGGGCGCCTGGGAAGCGCTCGAACGGCGCCGTTTCGAATACACGTCGACTCTGCGCCAGCTCGTACACCTGCCCGGCCGGCAGGCGATCACCAGCCAGAGCGTCGTCTACAGTACCTCGAGCGGCTGGCGGCGCAGCTGTTCGGTGGCCTGGAATGCCATGGTCGCACGCAGCGAACGCGGCAACGATCTGATGCGCATCGAGCTGCACCCGCGCGACGCCGACTTCGGCGCCGTCAAGCAGTCGTGGCAAGGCATCCTCGAGCACGCCCTGCGCGACCGCAAGCCATGCACGGTGGCGGAATTCATGCGAAAGACGTGGCCGGCCGGGAGCGAGCCCAGCACCGCGTTCCAGACCACATTCCAGACCACGACTACAGAAGATTGAAGCTGATGACGGCCGTGACCGCGCCGATCAAGCCACCGACGACCACGTCGCTCGGGTAGTGCAGGCCCAACACCACGCGCGACACCGCGATCACCATCGTGATCGGCCAGACCAGCCAGCCGACCATCGGGTAGTAAGCCGTGAGGATCACGCTGCAGGCCACCGAGTGCAAGGTGTGGCCGCTCGGGAAGCTGAACTCGTCGAGCGTGCGGGTGCAGGCCCGGATGCCGGGGCAGGTATGGAACGGCCGCGGTCTCGCGATCCAGCGCTTGACGATGCGATAGACGATCAGGTCGACGACGGCGACGCCGATCATCCGCACCGAGGCCGAAGGCCCGGCAGCACCACCCGCCCACGGCAGGCAGACGACGATCGCGTACCAGAGCCAGCCGTCGCCGACGCGGCTGGCGGCGGTGAGCAAGCGAACCACCCACGACCGAGTTGCAGCGCCGTGCATCCAGACCGCCACCGATCGCTCGCGGGCGAGCCACGCGGCCTGGCCACGGCCGGCCCGCAGGAGCTGCTGCTCAGGCCACGACGGCGGCGTGTGCGGAGGTCGTTTCGAACGCATGAACCGTGTCTTCGAGGCCGGCCTCGAAGCGCGCCAATATCTCGGGCCAGGTTGCCCGGTGGGCGGCGGCGAGCGCCTGCTCGCGCATCGACGCAAGCGCCGCTGCCGGCAATCGCACCAGTGCGCAGGCGGCATCGATGTAGGCGTGCTCCTGACCGGGCACGACGAGGCGGCCGCTGCCACCGTCGACGACGTGCTCTGCGGCCGCAGCGGCGTCAAAGGCGAGCACCGGCAAGCCGGACGCGAGCGCCTCCATGACGACGTTGCCGAAGGTGTCGGAGAGGCTCGGAAACAGGAAGGCATCGGCCGAGGCGTAGTGCGCGGCCAGTGCCTCGCCGCGTTGCACGCCGACGAAGCGGGCGGCGGGATGCGCGGCCTCGAGGCGAGCCCGCGCGGGGCCGTCGCCGACGACGATGAGGTGCGTGCTCGGCACGAGCTCGCGGGCGCGCTCGAAAGCGCGCAAGGCGAGCCCGATGTTCTTCTCCGCGGCGACGCGGCCGACGGTGATGAGCACCCGCGCATCGGCCCCGGCGCCCCACTCCGCGCGCAAGGCAGCGCTGCGCACGGCCGGCGTGAAACGATCGCTGTCGACACCGCGGCCGACCACCGTGAGGTTGTGAAATCCGGCCGCGCCGAGTTCGTTGCGGCTCGCCTGCGTCGGCACGAAGGTGCAGCGCGTGAGGTTGTGAAAGCGGCGCAGCAGCGCCAGCACCGGCGCCGCGAGCCACGAGATGCCGTAATAGCGGCTGTACTGGTGGAAGTTGGTACGGAAATCGGAGGTGACGGCGATGCCCAGCGAGCGCGCCGCCAGCAGCGCCGCCCAGGCCAGCGGCCCCGGGGTGGCGAGGTGCACAACTTGCGGCCGGGTGTTTTCGAAGCGACGTTTCAGCGGCGCCACGCGCGACAGCCCGAAACGCATTTCCGGATACATCGGAATCGCGCAGCCCGCGGTCCGCAACTCATCGCCGGCGTCGAGCGCCGAATCGCCCGGCTGGCGCGGCCGGATCAACGCGACGTCGTGGCCACGAGCCCGCAGAAAGCGAACCGTTCGCTCGACGGTGAGCGAGACGCCGTTGAGCTCCGGCGGGAAAGTTTCGGTGACGTAGGCGATGCGCATCGAAGCGTGTGTTGTACCCGGGATTCTGGCGACAGCCGCGCCGGACGCTGTAGGACCCGGCCGCACCAGCGCGGTCTTTACCGCCTGGATCTTTACGGCGAGGCGTGACTGGCGTGTGACGCCGGCGGAGGTGCGTCGTCGTCGCCTTCGAGAAAGCCGCAGACCACGCGCAGCCGCGGCACCCGCTTGCACAAGGCGCGCAAGCCGAGCAGCAGCGGCACCGCCAGGAACGCACCGGCAATGCCCCAGAGCCAGCCCCAGAGCATCACCGAGACGAAAACGAAGACCGGCCGCAGCCGCAGCCGGTGACCCATGATCATCGGGCTGAGGAAGTTGGCCTCGATGCCGTGCAGCACGAGAAACGCAGCCGGCGGCGCCAGCATGGCGAGGCCGGCACCGAAGGTGACGCTGCCGGCCAGCAACAGCAGGAAGGTCACGAGCAGCGGGCCCAGGTAGGGAATGAAGGTGAGCACCGCCGTCGTCGTCGCCCACAGCACCGGGTTGGGCAGGCCGACGAGCCAGAGCGCGACGCCGGTGGAAATGCCGAGCACGACGTTGACGATGCTCATCGTCGAGATGAAGAGCCGGATGTCGCGCTCGGCCTGGCGCAGCCCGGAGAGCAGCGAGGCCCGCGCTCGCCACGGCCGCACCGAGGCCGCGGCGCGCGCCACCAGCCACTGCTCGGAAGCGAGCAGGAAGAACAGCAGGATGACGGTCGCCGAGGCCGAGAAAGCAAACGAGATGGTCTCGCCGATCGCCAGCCGGGTGAAGGTCCAGCCCTCGCCTGCCAACCGCTCCGCGAACGAGTCGAGCGGCAACGACGCCGCCGCCGAGCGGGCCAGCGGCGCCGGCGTCGAATACGGCAGCAACGCGTCGCGCCAGCCCTGCAGCGCCTCGATCAGCGCGTGGGCGATCTGCGGCGCCCGCGACCACCACGCCGCCGCCGGTGCGGCGACCACCACGCCGACCAGCACGACGGCCGCCAGCACCGCCATGACGACGATGCCTGAAGCGGCGTATTCGTGGACGCCGCGGCGGCGCAGCGCACGCACCGGCGCCGCCAGCACGAAGGCGAAGACGACGGCGATGGCGATCGGCAGCAGGACCGGCCGGGCATGCTCGAGCAGGAAGACGACGGCGACGAAGAGCAGGCCGCGGCCGATCCAGGGCGAGGCGCGCCGGGCCGGATCGGACGGGTTCGGCGTGGCGCTCAAGGGTATGGAAATGATTTCATGCGGCTGCTGCGAGATGGCGCGATTCGATCGCCCGCGCTCTGTGGCCCCTTGCCGGCGCCCGAGACGACCGTGCCGTTGACGGTCATCGTGCCGGCGCTGAAATCGAGGCTGCTCGTGACGTAGTCGCCGTCACGAACCATGTGGCCGCTGTCGACCGCCGCGTCGACCATCGCATCGACGACGGCCGGGGCCGGCACCGCGCTCTGCAGGCGCGCCGAGCCTTCCTGCGAAAGTTGCCGGATCCAGGCCACAGGCAGCCGCATCGCCGAAGTGGCATGCGCCCTCGTCATCAGCATCGCCATCGGCGGCAGCCCGGTGTCGGCCGCGGTGACGCCCTGCAGGCCGAGCGCGCACGGAAACTCGCCGCGCTTGCCGGCGTAGTCGACGGTGAGCTTGTCGAGCGCGAACTCGGGATTGAAGGCGGCGAGCGCCATCAGGTCGGTCTGCATCTGCGCCATCCGTGCCGCTGGGCTCGCGTCCTTGCCGCCATCGAAGCCGCCGACGCGCTCGACATCCGGTCCGCGAGGTACCCGTAGGTCGGTGCGTGCAAGCGCTTCATCGACGCCTTCATGTCAAAGCGCTCGATCCTGGCGCCGTTGCCGAGGCCGGCGCCGCCGAAGGTGGTCACCGTCATCAGCTGGTCGGCGATCGAGGTCTCGTTCTCGGGCGTCATGCCGGTGAAGGCCATGCTGACTGCCCGGTGAGTTTGAGGAAGGGCGCCTGGGCCTGCAGGCGGGCCAGCCGTTCACGGTGGCGCGACTCGATCTTCTGGCCGCTCCAGGCGGTGGCTCCAGCGTAGGCGGCGGCGAGCGCCACGACGATGCAGAGGCCGACGAATACGGGCTTTCTTGTCAAGCTTGCCTTCACTTCGCGCGGTCCCTGTCGTGCCATTCCGTGCCGCGCGGGCGCAGACGAGGCGTTTGCGCGGCACCCTGGTTGCCGTGACCTCCGGGCCATGCACCGCCCGAAGTATCCCGCATGACATCTGCTGATTTCAGCCTCGCCGAGGCCTGGCCGATCGCGCCGATTCTGGCCACGCGCGAGCGCGCGCTGGCCGGGCTGTGGCTGCGCGACTCGAAGGCGCCGGCCTCGACGGCGTCTGTCATCAAGGCGCTGGATGCGGCCTACCAGCCGGACAAGCGGGCGAAGCTGAAGATCAAGCATGTGCGCAGCGCCGACTGCGTCGTCGCCGGCTCTCGCTGGCACATGAACACGACCGAAGACGGCCCGGAGGCCGTCGGCTGATCGAGGTCAGTACGGCGGGCGGCGGCGCGGCAGCGTCGGCATCGCTTGCTGACGCCGCCGCTCGAAGCCGCAGGCGACGAGCAGCGTCGAGACGGCGAGCACGCCGGCAGCCTGGCGAAGCCAGCGCCACATCGCGGCTGCGGCGGCGCCCATGGCGGGTGAATCGAGATGCGCGTTGCGTGTCATGCCTGGACCCCCGCGCCGAATTCCGGCGTGGAGTCAGGCTAGGGCCGAGGCGATTACCAAAGACTTACCGATGGCCGCGCGCTGTGGCGCATCG
>JAYTYH010000576.1:0-2771 GCA_043742485.1 Rhizobacter sp. | reverse complement strand
GCCGGCGAAAGATCGGGCGGAAAGAACTCGGCGATGAACTTCGCCATCAGTCGCGCCGACGAGGCGCTGAAGAGCGCGCGCCAGTCGACCGTGAGGTAGGCGAAGCTCGCGGCCACGGCGGCGACCACGGCAACGCCGAGCAGGACGCAGCGCGAGCAGATCGGCGGCGCTGCCGGCAGCGTCGCCCGCAACGCGCCGCCGTTCATGCCAGTACCTTCCTGATCGCGACGCTCATGGCGTCGGCCACGATCACCAGCAGCAAGAAGGTGACGAGGATGGTGCTGGCCTCGCCGCCGTTGAGCATTTTCATCGACTGGTCCATCAGCTGGCCGAGTCCGCCGGCACCCACGAAGCCCATCACCACCGAGGCGCGCACCGCGCACTCCCAGCGGTAGACCGTGTACGAGGCCAGCTCCTGGGCGGTGCCCGGCACCAGCGCGTAGAACAGGGTGACGAGGCGCGGGCTGCCGGCCTCCAGAAGCGCGCGCGCCGGCCGGGTGTCGCCCGATTCGAGGATCTCGGCGTAGACCTTGCCCAGCATGCCGCCATAGGTGACCGCCAGGGCGAGCACGCCGGCACCCGGCCCGAGGCCGAACACGCGCACGAAGATGAGGGCCCAGACGACTTCGGGGATGGCGCGCAGGAAGGTGAGCAGCGCGCGTACCGCCGTGCGGACGGCTGCTTCGGCCGTGCCGCCGGGGCCCGGGCCGATGCGCGCGACGGACAGCGCACGGGTGGCCAGCACGCCGAGCGGCGCGGCGAGCACGAAGGCGAGCGCAATGCCGGCGGTTGCGATGGCCAGCGTCTCGAGCGTGGCCTTGCCGAGCAGGGCGAGGAATTCGGCGCCGTGGGCGGGCGGGAAGAAGCCGGCCACGAAGCCGACCATGACCGAGAGGTGGCCGGGCTCGAACAGCTGCCATGGCCTGAACTCCGCCAGCGCCAGCAGCGGCCACAGCAGCACCAGCACGACGATCGACACTCCGAGCCGGCCACGTGCCGCCGGGTCGTGGGCCGGCGGGCCACCCGGCGGCGCGAGTGCCGCCGTAGTCATCGGCAGCCGGGGCGCTTCAGCGCGGAGGGGTCGGTGACATCGGCCGGCGCGTCGAGATCGCTTTCCAGCACCTCGCCGGCGTCGCGGCCGATCGGGCGCGAGATCGCGCGCAGCGGCTCTCGTCGCACCGGCAGTGGGCTGTCGCCTTGCATCGGCAGCGCCCGACCCTCAGTCGCGTAGAGCTCGTGCAGCAGGGTCGTCGTGACTTCGCTCGACGGCCGATCGAAGGCGACCTCGCCGGCGCGCATGCCGACGATGCGCGGGAACCACTTGAGCGCCAGGTCGACGGCATGCAGCGAGGCGACGAGCGTGGCGCCGGTCGCCTCGCTCTGGGCGACGAGCGCCCCCACGGCTTCGTCGGCCAGCGTCGGGTCGAGCGCGGAGACGGGCTCGTCGGCCAGCATCAGCGCTGGCTGCTGGTAGAGCACGCGGGCGATGCCGACGCGCTGCAGCTGGCCGCCCGAAAGGCGGTCGCAGCGGTCGAACAGGCGGTCGCCGAGGCCGAGCCGGGCCAGCGCTTCGTGGGCACCTTCGATGTCGCTCGGGCTGACCAGCGAGGCGAGCGCGCGCCACGCCGTCCACGTGCCGAGCCGGCCGGCCAGCACCGCGCTCACCACGCGCAGCCGCGGCGGGATCGGCGGCGCCTGGTGGACCACTCCGATGCGCGCGCGCAGCCGTCGCAGTTCGCCCGCACCAAGCCGCCACGGCTGCGCGCCGAGCACCTCGACCGAGCCTTCGCCCGGCCGCAGCGAGGTGCCGAGCACGCGCACCAGCGTGGTCTTGCCGGCGCCCGAAGCGCCGATCACCGCGGCGCGTTCGCCGGCCGCCAGAGCGAGCGTCACGCCACTCAACGCCCGGTGGCCGTTCGGGTGGACGAGGCCGGTGCCCTCGAGAAAAACGCTCATGCGAGACGCTCCGCGAGCGGCGCTACTTGATCAGCCCGGCCGCCTTGCCGGCCTGCTCGATGCCGTCGTAGTTGGAGGTCTGGGTCGGGATGAATTTCGAGGCGCGCTGCAGGTCCATGATCTCCTTGTCGGCCGGGTTGGCGGCGTCGAGCTTGAGGAACGCGTCGGTCAGCTTCTTGGTCAGCGCCGGGTCGAGGCCGGGCCGCACGGTCCAGTTGTAGTCGAAGTAGGGCGGCGTGACGCTGAGCACGCGCACCTTGGCGGCGTTCGAATTCTTGGTCTCGATCAACTTGTCGAGCACCGAGGCGTTGAGGACGCCGGCCTCGGCGCGGCCCGCAGCGACGAAGGCGAGCGTCGCGTCATGCGCGCCGGAGAAGGCGACCGACTTGAAGTCGCGCTCGGGGTCGATGCCGGCCTGCAGCAGGTAGTAGCGCGGCATCAGGCTCCCCGAGGTCGAAGAGGGCGCGCCGAATGCAAAGGTCTTGCCCTTCAGGTCGGCGAGCGTCTTCGCCGTGCTGTCCACGGGCACGATGAAGCGGCTCGTGAAGATCGCGTCTTCGGCGCGCTGCACGATCGGCACGGCGCCGCCGTTGGTGCGGAGACGCGCCTGCACGTAGGTGAAGCCGCCCAGCCAGGCGAGGTCGAGCTTGTTGCTGGCCAGTCCCTCGACGACCGCCGCATAGTCGGTGACCGGAATGAAGAGGATCTCGAGGCCGGTCTCCTTCTTCAGGTACTCGCCAAGCGGCTTGAACTTGCGCTGCAGCTCGGTGGGCGCCTCGTCGGGAATGGCCGAGACGCGCAGCACGCCGGGCAAC
>JAYTYH010000575.1:0-3551 GCA_043742485.1 Rhizobacter sp. | reverse complement strand
CGCGCTTCCCCGATCCGGCGCCGCCGCAACGCCTGCACTTCGATGCCGATGGCGTCGTCGTCGACGACTGGCACGACGGCATGCAGACCGACGGTCGGGTCAACGCCTGGCTGCGCATCCGGCCTTCGCTGATCGCCGCGCAGAGCGGCGGCGGCCTGCAGGCCCGCAAGCTCATCGACGCCTGGGTCCGGGTCCTCGTCGCCAGCGCCTGCGACGACACCGCGCAAGGCCTGTCGGTCGGCTGCGACGTCACCCTTCGTCTCGGCCGCCTCGACCCCGCCGTCGCGCGCAGCGCCTTGCGCGATCTGCTCTCGGCCTGGCGGCTCGGCATGAGCGAGCCCTTGCCCCTGCCGTCGAAAACGGCGCTCGCGTTCGTCGAAGGCGGCAAGGCCGAGACGGTCTACGACGGCAGCTTCGGCGTCGTCGGCGAGAGTGCGGAGCCGTGCCTGGGGCGCTGCTTCGCCGACTACGCGGCACTCACCGCCGACGGCCGCTTCGCGACACTGGCCGAGCGCATCTACCGGCCGATGCTCGACTGGATCGCCGAAGCCGTCGACGTCGTGCCACGCGCCTCCGACGCCGACGCCGACGCCGCAGCCCATGTCGATGCGACCGCGAAGGCGCCCGCGCATGGCTGAGCTGCTCGACCCGCTGCGCGTGCCGCTCTGGGGCAGCCGTCTCATCGAGGCCAGCGCCGGCACCGGCAAGACCTGGACGATCGCCGGCCTCTATCTGCGCCTCGTGCTGGGCCACGGCGAGGCCGGCGCGGCGTTCGCGCGGCCGCTCGTGCCCGCCGAGATCCTGGTGATGACGTTCACGGTGGCGGCCACGCGCGAGCTCTCCGACCGCATCCGCGCCCGCCTCGTCGAGGCCGCCGACTGCTTTCGCGGCGTGCGCGAGCCTGCCGCCGACGATCCTTTCCTGCAGGCGCTGATCGCTCACTACGCGGCAGGCGAAGCGCGCGCAGCGGCGGCGTGGCGCCTGTCGATGGCGGCCGAGGCGATGGACGACTCCGCCGTCTACACGATCGACGCCTGGTGCCAGCGCATGCTGCGCGAGCACGCCTTCGACAGCGGCAGCCTGTTCGACGAAGAGCTGCTCGCCGACGAGAACGCCTATGTCGACGAAGCGGCACGCGACTACTGGCGCCGCAACGTCTACCCGCTCGCCGGCGCCGCGCTCGACCAGGCGCTGGCGGTCTGGCCGAACGTCGGCAGCCTGGTCAGAGACGTCAGGGCGCTGATGCAGACGGCGATCGGCGAAGCCGGGGTCGGGCTCTCGCTGGACGACGTGCGCGCGCAGGTCGAGGCGCAGTCGCGCGACGCGCTCGCCGCGTCGAAGGCCGGCTGGGCCGAGCGTGCGGTGCAGATGCGTGCGTGGCTGGGCGCGGGGCATGTCGGCGTCCGCGCCGACGCTGCAGAGCGCTGGTGCAGCGCGATCGGTCATTGGGCCGAGTCAACCGGGCTCGTCGACACCGGCCTCACCGACTCGGCGTGGCATCGGCTCTCGCCCGCCGGTTTGCTCGACGTGCGCAAGGGCCGTGACCTGCTGGTGTTGCCGGGCTGGTCCGCCGAGCTCGCGGCATTGCGGCACGCGCTCGCCGCGCTCCCGGTCGCCACCGATGCGATGCGCCTGCATGCCGCGACCAGCGTGCGGCAGCAGGTCACGGAGCTGAAGCGCCAGGCCGGCACACCGGGCTTTCTCGACATGCTCGAGCGGCTCGACGCGGCGCTCGTCGGCGCCAACGGCGAGCGCCTGCGCGAACGCATCGTCGGCCAATATCCGGCGGCGCTGATCGACGAGTTCCAGGACACGTCGCCGCTGCAGTACCGCATCTTCGACCGCATCTATCGCACCGCGAGCAACGATCCGGCGACGGCGCTGTTCCTGATCGGCGACCCGAAGCAATCGATCTTCGCCTTCCGCGGCGCCGACATCCGCAGCTACCTCGGCGCCCGCGATGCGACCGCCGGCCGGCGCTACCTGCTCGGCACCAACCACCGGTCGACGGCGGAGCTGGTCGGCGCCGTCAACCATCTTTTTGCGCATGCGGAAGCACGCGATGGCGAAGGCGCCTTCATGTTCCGGGGCGCTGCGGATCGATCCGGGGGTCCGCTGCCTTTCGTCGCGGTGGCCGCGCGTGGCCGCGCCGGGCGCTTTGTCTCGCGCGCGGGCACGGTGCCGGCGCTGACGCTCTGCCACGACGGCGATGTGCTCGCGAGAAAACGGATCCTGCCGCTGTTCGCCAACCGCTGCGCCGAGCACATCGTCGGCCTGCTCGACGACCCGCAGGCCGGCTTCGACGATCCGGGGCGCGGCTTCACCCGGCTGCGCCCCGCCGACATCGCCGTGCTGGTGCGCGACGGCATCGAAGCCGGTGCCGTGCGCCAGGCGCTGCGGCGGCGCCGGATCGCGTCGGTGTATCTCTCCGACCGCGACTCGGTCTTCAGCAGCCCGGAAGCCGCCGACCTCGTGCGCTGGCTCGAGGCCGTGGCCTCGCCGCTCGACAGCCGCCGTGTTCGTGCCGCCTTCGCGACGCCGACGATCGGCCTGCCGCTGGCGGCACTCGCGGTGCTCGCTCACGACGACGCCGCCTTCGAGGTCCGGGTCGAGCAGTTGCGCCAGCTCAAGACGGTGTGGCAGCGCCAGGGCGTGTTGCCGATGCTGCGGCAGACACTGCATCTGCTCGGCCTGCCGGCGCGCTGGCTCGCCGAAGACGACGGTGAACGCAAGCTCACGAACGTGCTGCACCTCGCCGAGCTGCTGCAGTCGGCCGTGACCGAGGTGGAGGGCGAGGAGACGCTGATCCGCTGGCTCGCCGAACAGATCGACGCGCCGAACGCCGGCGGCGAGGCCAATGTGGTTCGCCTCGAGAGCGACGCCGATCTCGTCAAGGTGATCACCGTCTTCAAGGCCAAGGGCCTCGAGTACCCGCTCGTCTACCTGCCCTACGCCTGCGCCTTCCGCGCCGTGGTGAAGAAGCAGGGCTTCCTGACCATGCCGGCCGACGGCGATGTCCGCCGTGTCGTCTTCAACCCGAACGACGCCGACATGGCCGCGGCCGACCGGGAACGCCAGCAGGAGGACCTGCGGCTGCTCTACGTCGCCCTGACGCGCGCCCGCCATGCGCTATGGGTCGGCGTTGCGGCGTACGAAGGGCCGCGGGACGAGCCCTGCCACTTTCGTCGCAGCGCCTTCGGCTATCTGCTGGGCGGCACTGCGCGCGTGGCCGGCGACGAGATCGCGGCCCTGCTCGCGCAGGTCTGTGGCGGCGTGGCTTCGATTGACCTGGTGGCGGCCGAAGCGCCGGGGCTGACGCGACTCGCTGCCGTCGCCGCGCCCGCGACGCTCGTCGATGCACCCGTGTATGCGGCGCGCTTCGAGACCGACTGGTCGATCGGCAGCTTCTCGCGGCTGGTGCGCGACCTGAGCCGGGCGCCGCCGACGCAGGTGCCCGCCGATCCGGCGCTGCAGGAAGAGCTGCTCGTCGCGCCCGTCGAAGCCGCGGCGCCGCCCGGCCTGCGCGCGCCGCGCCATCGCTTCCCGCGCGG